>JBAYZV010000011.1:0-22373 GCA_041672325.1 Candidatus Izemoplasmatales bacterium | reverse complement strand
TTATTTGGGTAATGTGATAGAGGGTAGAAAAATAAAGTATTTGAATCTTGAAATGAAAGATTTAAAAGCAAAGGTACTAATGCAATTAAATGATAATGAGGTTGTGTGGTTTGGAAGCGATGTTTCTTATTACGGAGATAGAGAATTAGGTATATGGGCTGATGATCGATATGATTATGATAAAGTATTTCGTTTAAATTTTGATTTAGATAAAGCTGCTATGCTTGATTATGGTCATTCTCAAATGAATCACGCAATGGTTATAACTGGATATGCAGAAAAAAATGGTAAACCAACAAAATATAAGATTGAAAATAGTTGGGGAGATAAGTCTGGTAAAAAAGGTTATTTTCTAGCTTCTGATTCGTGGTTTGACAAATTTGTTTACCAAGCTGTAATCAATAAAAAATATTTGACTGATGATGAAATGAAGATTTGGGGTCAAGAACCAATTAGATTAAAACCATGGGATCCAATGGGCTCTTTAGCTGACTAAAATGGCCATAATAATTAGTGAATCTACTGATCCGTTCTACAATTTAGCTTTAGAAGAGTATTTTCTAAAAACTAATAAGATAGCAGAAGATATATTTTTCCTATGGCAAAGCAATCAAGCTTTTATAATTGGTAGAAATCAAAATCCTTTTACAGAAATTAATCATATCTATTTTAATAAAAATATTCCAATAGTAAGAAGAATCTCTGGTGGTGGAACAATTTTTGAAGATAAAAATACTATAAACTTCACTTACATCACTAAGGATTACATCAGTAAGATAAATGATTATTTTTATTTTGTTGAACCAGTGATTAAAGTATTAAATAATTGCGGTGTTAAAGCTAAGTTCGTACCTAGGACAAATATTTTTGTCGATAAAAAAAAGATTTCGGGAAATGCTCAAGCGTTTGTAAATAACAAATTAATGCATCATGGCACAATATTGTTTGATACAGATTTAACAGTTATTAATGAAGCTTTGTTAGAATTTGATGGTGGCGATATAGGTGAACATATCGGTTCTAACAAGAATCTAGTGACCAATATATCCAATATTTTAAATCCATTAATAAGTTTGAATGATCTTAAAGATTTAATATTAAAAGAAGTAATAGCTTCAAGAAATATCTCTGATACAGAGTATGTGTTAGATTCAAAAGATATTGAACAAATTAAAGACATTGCCGAAAACAAATATAAAACTTGGGATTGGAACTTTGGAAAGACTAAACTATTCAATACGACAATCAATGTAAATTCTACTTTGTTGAATTTGACAATTGATAAAGGGAAGATTATGAGTGTAGACCAATCAAAATTCAATAAATTGATTGGTGTTAAGTTTCTTACAGAAGAATATTTTAGAATAATTGATAAATACGAATAAGTAATAGGTCAGATAAGTTTCGACGTTCTGACCTATTTTTTATAAATCACCTTTATTCTAATAATTATGGTATAATTAGGCGGAAGATACAATGGAGGATACCATGAAATATAACCCTTATGGAAAACTAGAAAAAAATGCCAGCAGGATATGCTTTGACGGATGTCAATTAGGTAGTTCAGAAATCAAAAACGAGATGAATTTTCAAGATGGAGTTAATTTAGTTAAAGAAGCTTATAATAATGGTATTACCCTATTTAATACATCTTTTGAATATAATAATGGCTTAAGTGAAAAAATCTTGGGAGAAGCATTATACGATGTTAGGGAAGATGTTATTATTAATACTAAAATTGGAAATAAAATTGATGGTTCAACAGGATATTCTGTTGAGTCCATTGAATCACAAATTATAGAAAGTTTAAAAAGGCTTAAAACAGATTATATAGATAGTGTCTTAATTGATAATCCGGATATGGATATTCTTCTTGGTAAGACTAACCATTTTAAGGAACTTAAACGTTTAAAAGAAAAAGGTTTAATCAAATCTTATGGAGTTAGTATAAACACTTATCAAGAGTTAAAAGCAGCGATTGAAAAGACAGATTCTCAAGTTATTGAGATATTGTTTAATGTTTTTTTTCAAGAACCTAGTTCAATTTTTATGTTTGTTAAACATAAAAAATTAGCCATGATAGTAAAAAAACCATTAGATTCAGGTTGGTTAACTGGAAAGTATGACTCTTTTTCAACGTTTGAAGATTTGAAATTACAGTGGGATAAAAAAACGTTGGAAAGAAGAGTTGACTTAATTAGAAAAATGAAACTTATTACTGGTGATGAGAACTTAACTAAATATGCTATTTCGTTTATATTAAGTTTTGGTGGTATAACTTCTGTATCTACTACTATAAAAAATAGTGATCAATTAATTGAAATCATAAATTCAGATGAATATGAAATAGATTATAAACTAAAACAAAAACTTATTGATTTATATAATCAACAAATCAAAAATAATCCATTATAACGATAAAAAAACTGCATTAATCAAGAAATTGATTATTGCAGTTTTTATTTTAAATATGTATTGGTTTATCAACTATTCCCAATGCAGCTTCATGAAAGATTTCTGAAATTGTTGGATGAGGATGAATAGCTTTGATTATTTCATCAGCAGTACCTTCTAATTTCATTGTCATTACTGCTTCAGAAATTAAGTCACTCGCATTGTCTGAAACAATGTGAACACCAATAATCTCATTATAATTTTTAGATGCGATAATTTTTATGAATCCATCGCTTTCATTACTAGCTAATGCTTTTCCGTTCGCTTGTATTGGAAATTTTGATACAATGTATTCTAAGCCATTTGTTTTCGCTGTTTTTTCGGTAAAACCTATCTGTGCAATTTCTGGGAATGAATATATGACAGAAGGAATTTGATTGTAATTTATTTTCTCTGTTTTTCCTAAAATATGATCAACAGCAATTAAACCTTGATGACTTGCGACATGAGCTAACATCATTTTTCCATTAACATCACCGATGGCATAAACATTATTTATTGATGTTTGCATTTGATCATTAACTTTTACGAAATTATTGTCCATGACTAAATCTAGTTTTGTGAAACTACTTATATTTGCCTTCATACCAGCAGACAATAATATCTTGTCTGCTTTTATCAATTGAATATTAGCGTCAATACTTTCATACGTTAGTTCATTGTTAGTTATGTTTTTTACAGAGGATTCAGTTAGAATATTGATTTTCTCTTTTTTTAGTTTTTTTACCATAAATTCTCTAACATCATCATCAACATTTAATAAAATTTCCTTCTCTCTTTCTATTATTGTGACTTTTGTGCCAAATGAACTAAAAATAGTTGCAAATTCTACACCAATTACGCCACCGCCTACAATTATTAGCTCTTTAGGTATTTCTTTGATGTCCAATAATTCTTTGCTAGTTAGTACATAGCCATCCTCATATGCTTTTTGAAGCCCGTTAATTGGGATTATTATTGGAGAAGCACCAGTTGCAATTATTATGTTTTCGGTTTCTATTTTTTTATCATTAACTAAAATCTCATGATTATTTAATATTTTTCCCTCTGCATTATAGATATCAACCCCGTTTTTCTTCAATAGCATTTTAACTCCACCGGTCAGTCTTCCAACTATTCGGTCTTTTCTTTTGATAATAGATTTCCAATCTGGCTTTATTACACTTTGATCTTCTATAATTATTCCATAGTCTTTAGAATGTAATATTTCTTTATAGACTTTAGCGCTTTTTAATAGTGATTTTGTTGGGATACAACCCCAATTTAAACAAACTCCACCTATTGCATTTTTTTCTATAATTGCTACTCTCAATTTTTTTTGTGCAGCCTTGATAGCAGCTACATAACCGCCTGGGCCTGAACCGAGAACAACTAAATCATATTTTGTCATATTAATCACCTTATTCCATCAAAAGAAGTAGAGGATTATTTAAGTATTTCTTATAGTAGAGCATAAATCTACCACCATCTGCTCCATCAATGATTCTATGATCAAATGTTAATGAAATATGAATAATGTCTCTAATAACGATCTCGTCATTAACAACAACAGGTTTCTTTACAATCTTACCGATTCCCAAAATAGCTACTTCAGGATGTTTTATTATTGGAGTTCCAGAAAGTGCATCAAAAGCCCCAAAGTTTGTTATAGTTATTGTTCCGTCTTGCAAGTCACTTAATTGTATTTTTCTTTCTTTTGCTAATGTAGCAAGACGTTCTACTTCGTTTGCTATTTCAAAAAGACTTAAGGTTTCTGCATTTTTTATATTTGGTACAATCAAACCATCTGCTGTATCGACTGCAATTCCAGTGTTTATATTTTTACGATAAATAATTTCTTCATTTTCTTCATCATAAGAACTATTAAAAACTGGATATTTAGATATTGTTTCTACTAAAGCTTTTATGATAAATGCCATATAAGTAAGTTTTACACCTTGTGTTTTAGCCATTTCTTTATACTGATTTCTAAACTTGACTAATTCAGATACATCAAATTCATCAATAAGAGTTGTATGTGGGATAATTTTCTTAGAAAGTGTCATTGCTTTAACTACACTTTTCCTTAACATAGATATTTTTTCCTTTTTATCTAGATTATTAAATTTTAGAGAAGGAATCTCAAATATTTTTGTTGAGGTTTTTGGTGTTTCAACTATATTATTTTTCGCATCTTCAATATCGGTTCGTAAAACTCTTCCATGTTCTCCTGAACCTTTTATGTGATTTATATCTACACCAAGATCACTTGCTAGTTTTCTCGCTAAAGGTGTTGCCAAAACTCGAGTGGGTTTTTGTTCTGTTTGAATATTTTCATGAGATGAAGCAATTACTTCTTCAGAAATTTCCAATTCTCCGACTACCCCAGCTTCTTCATTATCTTTTTCAGGTAATTCATCTTCATTTTTGGTATCTTTTAAACCATCGTCTATTACAGCTAAAACTTGCCCAACTTTTACAATTTCGCCTTCATTAGGACCAAGTTCAATGATTTTTCCATCAACTGGAATCGGGATTTCAGCATTAACTTTATCAGTCTCAATAGTTACAAGAGTTTCTCCTTCCTTTATCATATCTCCAACTTTATAATTATATTCTAAGATTTTTCCTTCGTGAATTCCTTCACCAATGTCTGCGAACTTAAATTTATACATGTTATTCCTCCTTACGCCTTGAAACTCATGATGCTTTTAATCTCATAAGCTATTTGTTCTGGCTCTATAATGAAATATGGTTCTCCCTTAGGTAACGGTACTGTAATGTCAAAACCTGTTAGTCTTCTTGGGGCAGCTTCTAGATATAAGAATGCTTTTTCATTGATGATTGATATCAACTCTGCGCCTGGTCCAAATGACTTTACAGCTTCGTGTACTATTAAAACTCTTCCTGTTTTTTTTACTGAGTTAATGATTGTTTCATGATCTATTGGAGATATTGTACGTAAATCTATAATTTCAGCATTAACTTCAGGAACCAGTTTTACAGCTTTTTCAACTTCTCTAATTAATGCACCCCATGCAATTATTGTAATATCATTTCCAGGGTTTACGATTCTTGCTTTTCCAATCGGGATTTCATACATTTCATCAGGAACCTCTTGTTTAAAGGCTCTATAAATTCGTTTAGGTTCCATAAAAATTACAGGGTCTGGATCATTGATAGCAGCTATCATCAATCCTTTAGCGTCATATGGCGTAGAAGGAATAACTAATTTAAGTCCAGGTATGTGAGCATATAAAGTTTCCAAACTTTCTGAATGGTGTTCTAAAGCCTTAACTCCACCACCATATGGCATTCTAATAACTAAAGGTAAGTTATATTTTCCACGTGACCTATTTCTAAATCTAGCCACGTGGGTTGCAATTTGATTGAATGCAGGTAAACTAAAACCAGAAAACTGCATTTCAACAACAGGTTTTAATCCATTTACTGCCATTCCAACTGCGCTACCTACAATCGCTGCTTCAGCGATTGGTGTGTCAAACACTCTTTCCACTCCATATTTTTCTTGTAAACCAGCAGTTGTTCTAAATACTCCACCTTCAAAACCGACATCTTCACCGTAAACAACAATGGTTTTGTCTTTATCCATAGATTGATCCAAAGCTTCATTAATAGATTGTAGTATTGTTTTATTCGACATTTTTTTCTCCAGCCTTTTCTAGATATTCTTTGTAATAAGCTAATTGTTCTTTGAGATTTGAAGTCATACTCTCATAGGTGTAGCTAAAAATTTCATCTAGGCTTACATCACCATTTTCTTCAACGTGTTTAAATGTATCTAATACTGTTTGTTTATGCTCTTCTTGAAGAATGATATCTTTTTCTTCAGTCCAGTATTTTTTGCTAATAAGGTATTTTTTAAATCTTTGAATTGGATCTTTTTTCTTCCACTCTTCAACCTCTTTATCTTCTCGATATAATTTCGGATTATCTGAGGTTGTATGAGGGCCAATTCTATATGTAACAGCTTCAATAAGAGTCGGTCCTTCATTTTTCATAGCTCTTTCTCGAGCTGTCTTAACTGCTAAGTACATAGCTAAAGGGTCATTACCATCAACTTGAATGCCTGGTATTCCATAAGCTATTGCTTTTTGAGCTAATGTTTTTGCTTTTGTTGCTCTATGTCTTGGGGTTGAAATTGCGTAATGATTATTTTGTATAACTGTTATCATTGGTAAATCAAATACAGCTGCAAAATTCATTCCTTCATGAAATTCACCATGAGAAGTTCCGCCATCTCCGATAAAAACAATGGTTGCTTCGTTTTTATTCTGCAATTTGCTGGCATAAGCTACTCCAGCTGCGTGGTTAATTTGAGAGCCGATAGGAACGTTGATAGGTAATACCTTTACGTTTTCATCATATTTTGATCCGTTTTCATTTCCATACCAGTATAAAAAAGATTGCTCTAAAGTTACTCCCTTATAAAGCATAGCATTAGATTCTCTAAATGCTAAGACAAGCCAGTCTTGCTCACTTAGGGCAGCCATAGACCCCACTTGGGCAGCTTCTTGACCTATATTAGGAGCATAAGTTAACATTCTTCCTTGTCTTTGAAATTGTAATGCTTTTTCATCAGCAATTCTACCTAGAACCATAGTTCTATACATCTTTAGTAGTGTTTCTTTCGATATTTTTGGTTCTAATTCATCGTTTACAATCAAACCTTCTTGATTTAATATTTGTAACATTTCACCTTTTAAAGGATCAAAATTTTCGAATAGCATTGTAATTCCTCCCCGATTTATTTTAATAAAATATAATATTTTTATTTAACTTTATTATAATTTATATGTGCATCTAACTAAAGCTATACGCTCAAGTAGTTACCTAATGCTAACTAAATGTTTGAATTAATCAATTTCGTGCATTATAAGTATTTGCATCAAAGTTAAAATATTATACAAATTAAAGACATGTGGTATAATTATGTATAGAAAGGATGTGGTTTTAGATGGTAGGGAATATCAAGGATTTATTAGCTACTAAAATTGTTAGCAAAGAAGCTAAAAATGCAAATATTAAGGTTTTAGTTGGACCAGAAAATGGATGGGATGATTACGTTATGAGGATTTTAGATGTTGAGGTCGATGGATATACTCCTAAGCACTCACATCCATGGCCACACATAAATTATGTAGTTGCTGGTACTGGTAATTTAATGATAGATGGTGAAGATTTTCTTGTTAAAGAAGGATCTTATGCATATGTTCCACAGGATAAAATGCATCAATTTAAGAACATCGGAGATGAAACTTTTAGGTTTATCTGTATAGTTCCTAAAGAAGGGCATAATTGATAAATTACGTAATTATTTTCCGATGGCAATGAAAAAATCTAAAAATTTATTTATAAATAAATAGCCTAAATATAGAGAAAAACAAGCCGATTATCATTAATAATCGGTTACTTTTTTAATGCCTTATTAATTTTGTTTTTTAGTGCTATAATAATCTCTTTTAATATGTTTATAAGCACATTACTTGATAATGTTTCGAATTCGAAATATAATTAAGGTAGTTTTAAGGAGGTAAATTATGAAAATGCTTAAAGGAATTCATCATATAACTGCAATTACAAGTAGTGCGGAAGAAATATATAAATTTTTTACTTTCATATTAGGATTAAGGTTGGTTAAAAAAACTGTTAACCAAGATGACATTAACACTTATCATTTATTCTTTGCGGATGATGTTGGTAACCCTGGGACAGACATTACATTTTTTGATTTTTTGAATATTGAGAAACGCAAAATAGGTAGCGATGAAGTTAGCAGAATAGGGTTGAGAGTAAAAGACGATCTATCAATCGATTATTGGATTAAACGTTTTACATATTATAATATTGCTTTTGAAGGACCTCTTCGTATATTTAATAGAAAATCCATATTTTTTAAAGACTTTGATGGGCAAGAATATGCTTTAATATCCGATGAAAATATCAGTGGAATAGAACCAGGTATTCCTTGGCTAAAAGGACCAGTTCCGAATGAATTTGCAATTATAGGTTTAGGCCCTGTATTCATAAGAGTTAGTGATATCTTAAGAATGAGACAAACACTAGTAGACTTTATGGGAATGAAGTACATAGATGCAGAGAATAACTACCATTTAATTGAAATGGGTGAAGGTGGAAATGGAGCTAGTATTATTATAGAAGAAAGTTCTTTAAAAAGAGCGCAGCAAGGATTTGGTGGAGTTCATCATGTTGCTTTCCGAATAGAAAACGAAGATGAGTTGGGTGAATGGATACAGCGTTTAAATGATTTTAAATCTATGCACTCCGGGTATGTGGATAGGTTTTATTTTAAATCATTATACACAAGATTGTATCCAAATATTTTATTTGAGTTCGCGACTGAAGGACCAGGATTTATTGATGATCAAGAAAGTTACGAGATCCTTGGTGAAACTTTAGCTTTACCGCCAAAACTTAGAAAACATAAAGAAAGTATCGAAAAATTAGTAATGCCTATTAATACAGTTAGAAGTAATTTAAATATTGAAAAGGAGTATTTTTAATGAAAGATTTAAAAACAATTACAATATTATTTAGAGCTTATAATTCTATGGAGAAATTTATAAAAGAAGACATTATGAAATACGGATTAAATGTTAGTGAATTTGGTGTATTGGAAGCTTTATATCATAAAAAGGAATTAAGTATAAAAGGAGTAATCGATAAAGTTCTAGTGCCCAATAGTTCAATGTCATATGTTATTGAAAGCTTGGTAAAAAAAAATTATATTTTAAAAATTCAATCTAAAATTGATAAGCGTAGTTATGTTTTAAAATTGAGTGATGATGGAAGAGATTTATTAGATAACATTTTTCCGATTCACAAGAAAAACATTAGAAGTGTTTTAAATGTCTTAGATGAAAACGAAGAAGTTTTATTACAAAAAGCCTTGATAAAAATAGGTAAATCTGTAATTATCAATAAGAAAGATTAAGCAATATGACTTATCATTATAAGAATAAATCTAGAATTAATCTCATAATTGTATTACATGGGACTGGTGGGAATGAGACAAGTCTTGTACCATTAGCTCAATACATTGATGAAAATTCATCAATACTAGGAATAAAGGGTAATATAAAAGAAAATGGATTAAATCGATATTTTAAAAGAATAAAACCTGGTATTTTTGACGAAAGAAGTCTATTAGAAGAAACAGAAAAACTAAATTCATTCATTAATGATTTTATTGCTGATAAGAAGTTTGAGTATAGTAACATCGTTATTATGGGTTATTCAAATGGAGCCAATATACTAGGATCATTGCTTTTTAGATATACTAACGCTTTTAAAGCAGCTATTCTAATTCGACCTATGATTCCGACTAAAATAATTAAACCTGTTAACCAAGAAAAACAAAAAATACTTATAACTTTTAGTTCAAATGATCCTTTAGTTAAGTCTCAAGAGTCTCAAGAGTTAGGAAATATATTAATCAATCATAACGGTTTAGTAGATTTGCAGGAATATACTTCTGGTCACCAAATTAACCAAATAGAATTAGAAAACATTAAAGAATGGTATGAAAAACTTTAAACAATACTATTCATTGAGATAGAATATAAAAAAAACCTAAAGTGATTAGGTTTTTCTTTTTAATCTATAAATAGATTTAAATATGTTTTAAAAAAGATAACTGCTTTATAAAAAAAAATTTGAAAAATATTGTCAAAATATTCTAACCTATTTATACCAATTATTGATATATAGTGTACATTAATTACAAAATGACTCCTTTATGGTATAATATTCATTGTAAAAGCTAATAAATTTGAAAGGAGCTGAATTTATGAAACTAGAAAAAAGAACTGAATCATTAAAATCAGTAAGAGAGGGACATAAAGTTCCGGGCGTTATATTTGGTAAGTCAATAGAACCGGAAGCGATTCAAATTGACGAGAAAGAATTTAACGCTGCGTATCATCAATATGGATTAACACAAACATTTGATGTTAAATTAGGAAGAAAGAAATTAAGTGTTTATATTAAGGAAGTTCAAAGACATCATATCAACCATAATGTGTTTTTAAATGTAAAACTTCACAAAGTAGTGGCTGGAGATATGATAAAAGCTGCTCTACCTATTAATTTAATAGGAAAAGAAGCTGTAGAAAAACCAGGGATTATTATACAGCTATTAGCAGATTCTGTTGAAGTTGAATATGGAATCGGCGAAGGGATAAGTCATATTGATATTGACGTAAGTAATCTTGAAATAGGACAATCTATCAAAGTTGAAGATTTAAAACTACCAGATGGAATTATGATACTTGACTCAATGGAAAAATTAATTGTTAATGTTGTTGAAACAAGATATGAAGAAGAAGTAACTTCTGAAGATGTTGATCCAATGGATGTAGAAGTTATCACAGAAAAAACTGAATAAATAAAATACAGCTAGTAAACGATGAAGTTTACTAGCTGTTTTTAATTTTTAGTAATCAATGTTTCACCTGATAGGATTTAATATAATGAGAATTTCAATAAATAGATTTCTATGGTTTTGATAATTATAAATGAGTTAGTTATTAACTGTTTCTTTTTTTAAAAAAGGTTTTTTTGCTTTGCCTTAATAAATCGTGTAAATTATGGTGTATCAGAAGTTTATATAACAAATTCATATTAAGCATGTTAACAAATTCTAAATTTCGATAATGAAACACCATGTAAAAAGTTTTTTAGAAAGATTACTTATGGCTTCATATTTTGATTAGATGCACATTTGCTTTAAGTATTATGTCAATACTCGATATCAAAAAAGGAATAACTACAATTTTCAAATATCATAATTTTATTTTAAATTGTATTCGTATTTCATTTTTAAGCTACTAAATCATCTAAGTTAAAATGAAGCTTATATCGCCAAAACAGAAGTATCAACTTCAGAAATATCAAAGTCGATATGAGAATTTGAACAGACTTGTTCTTTTTTCTATTCTACTATTTTTAGTTTATCATTAATCTCTATTTTGTAGATTTTTGGTGGGATTGGTGTGTTTAAACATTTTTTAATTTCATCAACTTTAAATATTCTATTTAATTGTTAGTGAAGATCACAATAGTTTTAAAATAAAAAATCCTACATTTAATCAGTAGGATTTTTACGATAATCACTTGGGGATACTCCGGTTACTCTTTTGAATGAATTGGAAAAATGAGAACTATTGGCAAAGTTTAATAAAACAGCGATATCTAGAATGTTATAATCAGTTTCTCTTAACAAATTTTTTGCTTCTTGAATCTTAGTCTCTGTTATATATTCAGAAATAGTAATTTTCATTTCTTTTTTGAATAAACGAGAAAGATGCTCTTTTGTAATAAATAGTTCTTTAGCTATAGCGTCTAATGAAATTTTATGAGTTAAGTTTTTTCTAATATAAAGAATTATTTTTTTTATGTTTGAACTATGATTTAGCAAAGTATAATCTCTTACTGCTTTTGCATAAGCAAGGATTATCTTTTGAGCAACATTTCTTATTTCACTAGATAAACTTACTTTATTAATGTAAAATTTAACGTTATTTGATATTTTATGCGCTAATAAGATATCAACTCCGGCTTTTATTGCTTCGCGATTACAAAGAGCATTAAAAACCATTAGATTAGTTTTCATATTAGTGAATGCATTATTTTGATAAATTAATAATTGGTTTGCTATTTTTTGAAAGTCAAAACTTTGAGCGAGTTCAACGTCACCGTTTCTGACAATCATAAGTAATTTATCTTCTATTTCTTTGTTAGTTATAATGTTTTTTAGACCATTATCATTGGTTGGAGAACTAACGGTAGAAGCGGTATCGATATTTTTAATTTGTATATTTTGGATTCTGATTTCATCTAAATCCAAATTATCTATGTTTTTAATTACTTGAACAAACAAATCTTGCTGCATTTCAGTTAAAACCTTCATGTTGTTGTAAAAATTTTCAATCATCATTGCTTCTTCACTAATTAATCGATAGTTAATGATAATTTCATCAATATAACGCTCATAATCATCGTTAACTAAAAAAGGACCAGCTATGATATTTCTTTGGTTAATGTAAATGCACAAAAAAGTCAAACCATATTTGTCTTGAATCCTTAAGACTTTGTTGTCTTTGTGATTTTCAATAATAGTTTGTTTGTTTGCGTTAATTTTTTCGATTAATATCTCAGGTAGTAAAAAGCGATTAGTTTCATATACTTTACTGTTATTCTCATAAAACGAAAACGAGATATCTGTCATACAGTAAATGCTATAACTAATTTTTTCTAGTTTCATATCTTCACCCTTTTAAACAATTATAGAGAAAATAGGGTAAAATGTCAATTGATTATTCTAAAACGTTATAATCATGTTTGTATAAAAATAAAAAGCCGCATTAGATGCGACTTGGTTTATTCAATACTAAATTACAAAATTACCGTTTTTAAATATTTGAATTTTTTCTCCTGTTTTTGTTATTCCTTCGATATTCATATCTTCACTTCCAAACATAAAGTCTGAGTGGGACATGGAATTATTATAACCATACTTTTCAAGTTCTTCAATCTTCATTTCAGTTCCACCCTTGATATTCATTGGATATGCTCTTCCTAATGCTAAATGACAAGAAGCATTTTCATCGAATAAAGTATTGAAAAATAATATATTGGCTTGAGAAATAGGTGAATCAAAACCAATTAAAGCAACTTCACCTAGGTATGAGCTACCTTCGTCAAATTCTAAAAGGTTCTTAAGTGTTGATTTTTCTTTTTTAGCATCATAGTTAACAACTCTACCCTCTTTAAATTCTAACCAAAAATCTTCAATTAAGTTTCCTTGATAATCTAAAGGTTTTGTAGCAACAACCTTACCGTTTACGCCATATTTATGTGGCATAGTAAAGTTTTCCTCAGTTGGAATGTTAGGGTTAAAGACTACCCCATTTGTTGCAGATTCTTGACCACCGGACCAAACATGATTGTTTACAAGTTTTACAGTTAAGTCAGTTCCTAATTTGTTAGTGAAGTGTAATGAATCAAACTGGAAGTCGTTTAACACTTTATTGTGAGAAATCAACTGAGAATTATGCTTGTTCCATTCTTCTATAGGGTCTGTATCTTCTTTTACTCTTGAAGCTGCAAAGATTGCATCCCACAGAGCTTCTACAGCTTCGTTTTCTTCTAAGTCAGGGAAGACTTTTTTAGCCCATACTGGATTTGAAGCGGCAATAATTGTCCATTGACTACGATTGCCCATCATATGCTCGCGATAAAAACTAAGAGCTTTACTAGAGGCGATTCCAGCTGCTTGAATTTTACTTGAATCAATGCCTTTGTTGGCTTCAGGAATAGGAGAAACAATTGATATTACACAAGCTCCATTATCAACAAAGAAACGCATTCTATCGATTACGAATTGAGGGATGAATTCAAGAGTTTCTATTGTTTGATATTCATAGGCATAGCGACTTGTCAATTCATCTCGCCAGTTAATAAAAACTTCTTTAGCACCAGCTAGATAAGCGTTTTTTGTGACCTTTCTAGCTATTTCTGCTGCATCTGTAGGAGCATTAATAACTACAATTTGATCTTTTTGAACATTAGCTCCAATTTCTACTACTAATTTAGCTAATTTGTCGATTAATATTTCTTTTGGCATTATATATGTCCTTTCTAAAAATGATTTAACCAAATTATAACACAAAAATAAAGAATTTAAATTGTATATTGAGCATAAAGTTCTATTATAACTAAGTTTTATTCAATTTCAGTTGTTTTATGTTATAATTTAATTAAATTTAAGATATCTTCTAAAGATAGGATGTGTTAGTTATGGATGAAAGAATATTTGTAAGTTGGGATTTTATCGAAGACTTCATGATAACTGCTTTTAAAAAAATAGGCGTTCCAGAAAAAGATGCTAAAATATGCGCAGATATTTTGATGGAAAGTGACCGAAGAGGTATTGAAAGTCATGGTGTAAATCGTTTTAAGCCAATATATATTGACAGAATTAAAGCTGGAATTCAAAAGCCTATAACTAAAATTGATATACTAAGAGAAACTGCAACAACTGCTGTATTAGACGCTAATGATGGAATGGGTATGGTAGTAAGTCATAAAGCTATGAAATTGGCTATAGAAAAGGCAAAAACTTATGGAATGGGTATGGTTGCTGTTAGAAATTCTACTCATTATGGAATTGCAGGTTATTATGCTACAATGGCGTCAGAAGCTGGAATGATTGGTATTACTGGAACAAATGCTAGACCATCAATTGCACCAACATTTGGAGTAGAGAATATGTTAGGTACTAATCCTTTAACATTTGGTATTCCAACAGATGAAGAATTTCCTTTTGTTTTAGATTGTGCAACTAGTATCACACAAAGAGGAAAAATTGAATATTTCGCTAAAACAGGTAAGAGTACTCCTAGTGGTATGGTGGTTGGTAGAGATGGATTACCTAAGACAGATTCAAATCAAATACTAAAGGATTTGGTCAATAATCAAGTAGCTTTAGCTCCTCTAGGCGGAATTGGCGAAGAACTAGCTGGGTATAAAGGATATGGATATGCGACAGTTGTCGAAATATTAAGTTCTGCATTACAAGCTGGAAGTTTTTTAAGAATGTTAAGCGGTATAGATGAAAATAATAACATCAAACCTTATCATTTGGGTCACTTTTTCATTGCTATTGACCCAGAAGCTTTTATGGGCTTAGATAGTTTTAAAAAGACTACTGGTAATATTTTACGCAGTTTAAGGGCCAGCACAAAAGCGCCAGGAGAAGAAAGAATCTATACTGCAGGAGAAAAAGAATATCTAGTTTGGCTAGAAAGAAAGGAAAAAGGTGTGCCTTTAAATCAAGCTTGTATTGAAGACATAAAAAAAGTAAATGAAATGCTTGGTTTAGAGAAAAAATTACCTTTTTAATGTTATGGGAAAATATGATGAAGCTAAAAAAAAGCTAACACCTTTACAAAAATATGTCACTCAAGAAAAAGGGACTGAAAGACCTTATGAGAATGAATATGATAAAGAGTTTAGAGATGGAATATATGTAGATATTGTATCAAAAGAGGTTTTATTCTCATCTAAAGATAAGTTTAATGCAAACTGTGGTTGGCCATCATTTACAAAACCAGTAAAAAATGAAGCAGTAAAGCAGAAACATGATTTTTCTCATGGTTTAATTAGAACTGAAATTAGATCAAAAGAGGCTGATAGTCATCTTGGTCATGTTTTTGATGATGGACCAAATGGGAATTTAAGATATTGTGTTAATTCAGCGGCTTTAGAATTTATCTTAAAAGAGGAAATGGAAGAAAAAGGATATGGAAAATATCTAGAACTCTTTGATGAGGAAGATAATAATGGATGATAGAATAAAAAGAAATAGAGAAACTATAAAACCTAATTGGTTAGATTTGTATTCAACTAACAGCCCTAAAAGACAAGGCTTCTCGAAACCAAATCAATTTTTGGAACCAACAGAAGATATGGCAGTTATTGATTTATTAGTTGATTTTCCTAGTGTAAAACAGAAAACATTAACAGAGGTTATCAAGTCGAGAAGAAGTTTAAGAGAGTATGAGGATTCTTACTTAAGTTTTGAAGAGTTGTCTTATTTATTGTGGGAAACTTCAAGAGTAGATAGTTATAACAAGAATGCTGTTTTTAGAACAATTCCAACCGCAGGTGCTACAAATTCAATGGAAACGTATCTATTTATTAATAAAGTAGAAAAGATAAAGTGTGGTATGTACTTATATGTTCAAGATACACATCAAATTGCTCTGGTTAAGAGAGATAAAGATTTAAGTGAAATGGTTGATAAAGCACTGATGAAACAGCTAAGAAATGCTCATGTAGTATTTATGTTTACTTGCATTCCAGAACGAACTGAATATAAATATGATTTTTGTGCCCATAAGATGATAGCGATAGAAGCAGGACACGCATGTCAAAACCTTTCTTTAGCTGCAGAAGTAATTGATGCAGGGATTTGTGCAATAAGTGCTTACAATCAAGAATTAATAGATCAGGCAATAGGTATTGATGGTGTTGATCATTTTACAATCTATTGTGCAACTGTCGGGAAAAAGAAATTAAACGCTACAGGAAAAGGGAAATAACATTATGAAAATTAAAGATATTGAATATAGAACATTTAAAGAAGTCGATAATATGGAGCGCTTTGACTTAAAAGCAATGCCTAAAAAAAGCAAGTGGTATTTGCAAATTGTCGCTTGGTTATTAAGTATTCCGGAAACGTTTTTTCGTCGAGTTAAAATAGAAAAAATAAACATGGATAAAGTTAAAGGGCCATATGTATTACTATGTAATCATAATAGTTTCTTTGATTTTAAAGTTGCCACTAGAGCGTTTTTTCCAAGAAGAGCAAATTATGTAGTTGCTGTAGATGGATTTATTAATAGAGAGAATCTAATGAGAAATGTAGGATGTATAGGGAAAAGAAAGTTTGTTTCTGATCCGTCTATAGTCCGACAGCTGAAGTACACTTTAGAAGTTCATAAATCTATAGCGGTTATCTATCCAGAAGCACGCTATTCTCTTATTGGGACAACAGCTATTCTACCTGATAGCTTAGGTAAACTTATTAAAATGTTTAAATATCCAGTTGTTACTTTAATTTCTCATGGGCATCACCTTCATGAACCGGTATGGAATCTGATTAAAAGAAAAGTTCCTGTAAAGTCAGTTATGACATACTTATTTTCAAAAGATGATTTAGAGCAACTATCACTAAATGAAATTAATCAAAAATTGAAAGAGTCGTTTTATTATAATGACCATGAATACCAAATAAAAAACAAAATATTTATTAAAGGAAATGATAGAGCAAAAAATCTTCATAAGGTATTATATCAGTGTCCTCATTGTTTGAACGATAATACGATGAATAGCGAAAACAATAGTCTTTTTTGTGAAAAATGTCATCATAATTATTTTGTTGATGAATTAAATCAGCTAAAAGAAATAAATGGTGATGGCATCTTTACTTTTATTCCAGATTGGTTTGAATGGCAAAGAACTGAAGTCAAAAAAGAAATTGATAATGATGAGTATGACATATCAATAGAGGTTAATATTGATTCTCTGCCGAATAGTACAGGCTATTATCGTCTTGGAAAAGGTGTTTTAACACACAATAAAGATGGCTTTTTATTAAAAGCTAACTTTCAAGGTGATGACTTCGAAATTCATAAACCTGTTAAAAGTAACTATGGAGTTCACATAGAATTTGATTATTTTGGTAAAGGAGACTGCATTAGTTTTTCTACCAATAATGACACATACTATTTATATCCGACGGACCCTAACGTTCGTGTAACAAAATTTCATTTTGCAGTTGAAGAACTATATAAGATTCAATTTAAAAAAAGTACTCATTAATTATGAGTGCTTTTTAATTTATAGGACAAATTGTAGGAAAAAAGTATATCAAAACAAGGAAAAACTTTTACAATACCAAACAATAACAAAAGTTTTTATCTGTTTGTTTTATATATATTTTATAGTTAAATATGTTGATATATAGATGTATAAGGCACTTTAAAATTTATTAAGAAATATATCTGTGTTGACTATTAATTACGACTCTAATTATTTTTTTAATAATTGATTAAAATTTACTCTTTTAGGTTATCTGAAAACAATATTTAATTTGTATAACAATATATTTAGAAGTTAAAAAGAGATATTCTGGTTAAATAATTTAAGGATTCTATATTTAAGTTATTAAATATGATAAAATAACATATAGTAAATAAAAATATTTATATTTAAACAAGTATATGGAAACGAGGGTTAATAAATGATTATCGATGGCTCAGGTTATACTTTTCCGAAAATTACAAAGTTTATATTTGTCCTGTGTGTTAATTAATGATTAGTGATGTCTTAATACCTTTAGTTTCGGGGCTTATTCTAGTTTTGTTAATGTTTTTTATAGGTACGAAACTTATAAAGAAGGTTGATGAGTAAAAATGTTTAGTAACGCATTAGACCTTGTCTTAACAATAACTACATTCACATTATTAATTTGTGCTATAAAGATATTTCTATATAGTATGTATAAAATATTTCATTTTCAGTTACTACTTGGCGCAAATCTAGTTACAGTACCTCTGTTTATATTTGTTTACTTTGCCTATGATTTAGTAATAGGTGATTTTGCATATTACACGATATTCTTACTAATTTTTACAGTCAGTATTTATGAGTTTAATATTTTATATAAAAGACTATTTGATAGTTATTCTGTTTCAAAATTAATTATTTATGTTCTTATGACCAACATATTTACATATGCTTTGTTTGTCTTTTTGGTTAAAACGTATTTTTAAAAATCTAATATATTGAGGTGTATTGTATGATATTAAAGAAATCTTTACCACCGGGAACAGTTTTTAGTACAAGTGATAATGACTTATCAACAGAAATAAGAAAAATTTATTATACAAAAGATAAGGTATCAGTTAATAAGCCTTTTAGTAATTCACATTTATGGGTAAGAATTAACGGTCTCAAAGATGTTCAGCTTATTGTAAACGAATTAGCTTCTGTAAATGTTGATTATTTGATAATTGAAGATATCTTTAATTTAACGCAAAGGTCGAAAATAGAAGAGATAGAGAACGGTTTTTTTGCGATTGTCAAAACTACAACATACAAAGAACAGTCATTTAATCATGAGTACATATCAATTATTTTAAAGGATAATATAGTCTTTACATTTGATGAAAACGCAAATGGAATATTAGATAATATTGAAGAGCGATTAAACTTAAATACAGGGCAAATTCGAAATAATAACTCACGATTCTTATTTTATTCCATAATTGATACACTTATCGATAGCAATATAGTTTTTGAATATGAAATTAGTAATTTACTAAGTTCATGGGAATCTAAAATTATAACAGAAAAAATAGAGAATATAGATATTTTACATAAAATCAGAAAAGAAGTTTTATTAATGAAGAATAACATATATTCAATTGTTGGTTCGATAGACTTGATTGATGATATATATAAGAATCCATTAGTTATAGATTATAAGAAATATTATCAAGATTTAATAGATCATCTATATAGGTTAAATGACAAGTTGAATTTGGATTGGGAAAACATCAAAACATTATATGACATGCATATGAATAATATTAACGAAAGAACAAATTCTATTGTAAAAATTCTAACAATTTTTTCAGCTACATTTATTCCTCTTTCGTTTTTAGCAGGAGTGTTTGGAATGAACTTTACTCATATGGAAATTTTCACTAATCCTAATGGGTTTTGGATTTTTTTAGGCGCTTGTGTTAGCATACTAGGTTTAATGATAGGGTTTTTTAAATACAAAAAATGGATATGATAATTTGAATATAATTATTAAAAAAAGTGCTTAAAATCAATGTTTTAAGCACTTTTAAATTTTTGAAAAAAATTATAAATCTATAACTTTATTTACGAGAGTCTTAATTATACTCGCTGTTTTATACATTTCTTTTACAGATGCATATTCATAAGGCCCGTGGAAGTTATATCCTCCAGTTCCTAGGTTTGGACATGGTAAACCCATGAAGGTTAATCTTGCCCCATCAGTGCCACCTCTTATTGGTTCAATAATAGGTTCAAGCCCATTTTCGATTATTGCTTCAACTGCAATATTAATAACATCTTTATGGTTATCTAAAACTTCTTTCATATTATAATAGGAATCAATGATTTCAACTAAAACAGTATGTGAACCATATTTTGTATTTAAATAATCCTCGTTATTAAAAAAATCTTTTTTCTGTTTTTCAAAAATATCTTTATCATGATTTCTAATTATATAAGTCATTTCAGATTTTTCTACAGTGCCGTTTATATGTAATAGGTGGTTAAAACCTTCGTAATTCTCTGTTATTTCGGCTCTCATGAATTTTGGTAATAAATTATTAAATTCATATGATACATCTATTGCATTTAACATTTTATTTTTCGCGGATCCTGGGTGAACAGATTTACCATTTACTATCACTTTAGCAGTAGCAGCGTTAAAGTTTTCATAAGCAATTTCTCCAACTTTAGAGCCGTCTAAAGTAAAAGCAAAGTCAGCGTTGACTTTTTTTGTATCGAAAAACTTAGTGCCGTTACCAACTTCTTCATCAGGAGTGAAGACAATCACTATTTCACCATGTGGGTAATCTGGATTTGTTGTGACATATTCAGCGAAATCCATTATTTCTGCGACGCCTAACTTATCATCGGCTCCAAGCAAAGTAGTTCCATCAGTGACAATTAAATCATCTCCGATTTTTTCGTTTAAATCAGGAAATACTAAGGGGTCAAGTATTATGTTTTTTTCTCTATTGAGAATTATTCTTTCGCCATCATAATTTTTAATTATTTTAGCTTTAACATCTTTTCCGCTAGCATCAGGTGAAGTATCAACGTGGGCTATTAAAGCTATTGTTTTAGTCCTTTTTTCAATGTTGCTCTTTATTCTACCGATAACATATCCATATTTGTCAATACTGGTTTCAATACCAAGATTTTTCAATTCTTCAACAAGATAGTTTAATAAAATTAATTGTTTTTTTGAGGATGGATATTCTTCCGCGTCAACAACTGATTGTGTATCAAATTTTACATAATTTAAAAAACGTTCTAATAGATTCATAAATACCTCCTACTATAGTCTATTCTTCTATTATAAATCATAATTACTCAAAATTAAATAATTTTATTCTAACAGTTAAAGTTTTATGATTTATGTTATAATATTTTAGAGGTGGAACAATGGCTCAATATTTTTTTCACAAGCAAAAACTGTCTGATAGATTTGGAGTAAGTTTAGTAAGATTTGCCTTTAAGTTCAAGGCTGCACGAGAGAGATATAATTTTAAATTCAAGTTTGCTTTTACAAATACATTGTCAAAAAAATACTCTTATGGTAGAAAAATAGATTATAAGTTTATTGACATTGATGGCACTAAAACAGAAACAATCTTTTTTAAAAATGAAAAATCAAAGTACGCAATAATTCAATTGCATGGTGGGGCTTATGTCTATGGCTATAATGATAGTTATAGAAAGACAGCTAAAAGGTATTTGAAAACGAATAGACAAATTCAAGTTTATTCCTTGTGTTATTCTTTAGCACCTGAACATCCTTTTCCGAAAGCTTTAGAAGAAGCGATTGATTTATATAAGTATCTTTTGAATGAAGGCTATAGTTCCGACCAAATAATTATTGCTGGCGATTCAGCTGGTGGTGGTTTAGCTTTAGCTTTAGGACTAGCGATAAAAGATAGAAGTATTTCTATGCCAAAAGCAATAATCACTATGTCTGCTTGGACTGATTTTTTGGCTGATGGTGAATCTTACGAAAAAAACAAAGAAAAAGATCCGTTTTTCGGAAAGGGAACTACTCCATTACCAAAAGAAGCTTATGCTTCTAAACAAGATTTTCGAAATCCATATGTTTCACCAAAATATGGAGACTATAGTAGTTTTAGCGATTTGTTGATGTTTGTAGGTAGTCATGAGTTAATTGAATCAGATACTTTAGACTTAGCAAATAAAATAGAAAATGCTGAAATACATAATTATGAAGGGATGTTTCATGTATTTCCTTTAGGATTTAATAAAATGGCATCTTCTAGATCAGCTTGGCGTGTTATAGATGAGTTTATTAATAAGCAAATTAGGAGTGAATAATATGAATGTAGAATCAGTGCATGATACTTGGTTTAGACTTGATAATTCTGGTAAAATATTTCCTGAAATAGCAACGCATCGAGAAACAAACGTTTTTCGAGTAGCGATTAGTTTAACTGAAGTAATCAATAAAGATTTACTACAGTTAGCTGTAGATGCGATGTTATCAAGATATCCAATGTTTAAAGTTAAATTAA
>JBAYZV010000010.1:0-23233 GCA_041672325.1 Candidatus Izemoplasmatales bacterium | reverse complement strand
AAGCGTCTTCACTACCAATCATTCCACCTTTTGTAATAATTGGTAAACCATTAAATCTGCCTTCTACAACCTTGCCACAAACACATAAGGGCATAACTTCATCAATCAATTCAATTCCTTTTGCATTGTTATTAAGCAAGAAACTTAAAGTAGTATCTCCACCACTAGAAAATATCGCTTTAATCGAAGTGTTTTCAAGAACAAACTCTGCAATTTTTGCTAAGTTTAGATTAATAATCTTTGAGACATCATCAACTTCCATATTTCTTTCTTTAGCAATCTTAAACAAATCAAGAACAACTCGTTTTTCAATATCGAAAGTTGTAATGATAAAATGATGATATTTAGACATAAGTACTTTATCTAAAACCATTTGCCCTATTTCAACAATATCTTTTTCTTCCAACAAATCATTAGGATTAAGTGGTAAAATATCAAACATATTTTTATCTTTTACATATTGTAATTGCTTAAATGTTGTATCAGTAACACTACCGACTAAATATAAATATCGATCATGACTTATAGTGTTTTTTGTCTTTTCTTTTGTATAATAAAAAGTAAAAACACCTGGATCGACTGTTATAACTCTCAATCTTAAATCTACTAAAACTTTTGATATTAAAGCTATATCTTCGTTTGTTTCAGCATCAAAAATAATACCATCATAACTTTGGTACAATTCTTTGACTAAAGCAGTCAATTTTGTAATATCTTTATAATCTTTTTTATAAATATTGACTAATGAACCTTTATATTGTTTTTTGAACAATTTATAAGCGTCGCTTGTATCTATAGGCATTTTCGGATCTTTAGCTACATCAGTGTTTTCAAGACTAACACCGTTAACATATACTTGGCCATTAATACATGTTCTCCCAGATTTAGGAAAAGCAGGAACAATAGCTATTTTTCTTCTCGGAAAAACTTCACTGAACGCATTCAATTCTTCGCCTAAATTTCCTCTCAGAGTACTATCAATTCTTTTATTTAAAACCACAACTTCTTCATTCATAAATTGTTTCAAAACTTCTAGCACCCTATTTTTAGCTACACTTCCTTCAACTGCTCTACTATCTGTGGAAATCGCTAACGAATCAAAACCGCTAAAATTCGGCAAATCCTTTTGATTAATCGCGCTTAAAGTCTTAAAATTTAATTTGTTTAGCAAAATAGCACTAGCATTTGCCCCAGTAGAATCGTCACAAACAAATAGTGTTTTTAACATAATCAATCCTCTTTTCTCTTACATTTTATTGTTATAAATTCAGTTGATTTAAAATCATAATCTGCTAAATCTTTGATTTCAAAATCAGTTATAACAACATCTAAATCATTTATATTTAAGATTTTATATAGCGATTGACTATAAAATTTAGATGAATCTACTAAAAGAATTGTTTTATCCGCAACTTCGTAAGCAATCTTTTTTAACTTCATCCTATTAATATCTGGTGTACAAAGATTCATTTCACTATCTACTGAAGACGAACCTAAAAAAGCTATATCAATATGAAACTTTTCTAACATTTCTTGTGCATAAACATCAGTTGCACTCCCTGTTTCTTTACCAATATTTCCGCCTAATAGAATAACTTTGTTGTTAGACAACATAAGATGAGCAGCAATTCTAATATCATTAGTTATAACCGTTAAATTCTGATTAGGAAGTTTTTGAGCTAATTCATAAGTTGTTGTCCCCGCATCTAAATAAATAGTGTTATTATCTTCAATAAAAGCCAAAGCTCTCCTAGTTATACACTGTTTAATTTCAGCATTTTCTTCACGTTTATCATTATAAGCCATTTCTTGTAATAAGACTCTATTCATTAAAGCTCCACCGTGAGTTCTTTGTAAAAGGTTGTTCTCTTGAAGTTTTTCCAAATCTCTTCTTATTGTCATTTTTGAAACATTGAACTTTTCCGCTAATTCCTCAACTGTAACGTTACCTTTTTGCGTTAACAATTCAAGAATTTCAAGTTGACGATTATTGCTGATCATTACATTGCCCCCTGTTTATTTTTGTTTGTTTTTGTTTGTTTTATTGTAACATGTTTATATATTTTATGCAATAAGAACACTGCAAAATTTTTATAACGAAAAAGAAAAAAGCGAAATAATCGCTTTTTTTAAACTTTTTCTTTTATTTTAAAATTAATTATTTAAATATTCTTTAGCTAAATTTATGTAATTAATAGAATTATTAATATTAGCACTTATTTCAGATTCAGTTAGTTCTCTAATAATCCTCATCGGATTTCCCATCACTAAAGTTCTTGGTGGAACAACTTTCCCTGGCGGAACCAATGTTCCAGCAGCCACCATAGCATATTCTTTTATAACTGCTTTATCTAATATTATAGAACCCATACCTATAAGAGCAAAGTCTTCTACCGTCGCAGCGTGAATAATTGCATTATGACCTACTGTAACCATTTTACCAATAACTGTAGGTTGATTTAAGTTAGTATGGACAACAACATTATCTTGAATGTTTGTCCCTTCTTTTATCGTAATTCCTGCCATATCGCCCCTAACAGTTGCGTTAAACCATAAATTCACGTCTTTTTCTATTGTAACATTCCCAACAATATTCGCACCAAG
This sequence comes from Candidatus Izemoplasmatales bacterium, assembly GCA_041672325.1. Classification (GTDB taxonomy): domain Bacteria; phylum Bacillota_I; class Bacilli_A; order Izemoplasmatales; family Hujiaoplasmataceae; genus UBA2289. The sequence continues at coordinate 20,629 of JBAYZV010000010.1, read as the reverse complement.
ATTAATTACCGATTCATCTAATTGCGGTTTATAATTCTTATATTTCATCTTTAAAGCCTCCATAACCCACATATATTTTTGTATTATTTTTTCTTTACCCAAACTTTATAAATATTATCAATCAAATCAGAAGAAATCATGCTGACCTCGCCTTTTTTCTCCCTAGCATAATAAGCGGCTTTTGAATGTGTTGCCACGCCTTTAACACAAGCATTGATCATATCTTCATCAACCAAATAACTAGAAACTATTCCCGCTAATACATCACCAGATCCCGCAGTGGCTAACCCAGTATTCTTTGATTGCATAAGATATGTATATCTTTGTTCTTGAACAATCGTTGTTGGTCCTTTAAGTAAAGTGATTAGGCCAGTTTCAGAAAGTTTTCTTAAATAAGAAATAGGATTCTTCTTAAGTATATCTCTATCAATTTTTAATAAATCACTGAATTCCTTTAGATGCGGAGTTATCACTACATTTTTATACTTTTTATTTAAATCAAGATATTTAAGACCGCCAGCATCTACAACTAATTTTTTTGCTTGATCCACAAGCACAGAAAATACCTTTTGATATTCCGGTAAAACTTCAGTAATTCCTGGACCAAAAACAACAACATCATATAGACTGAAATCAGATTTTTCTTCTAATTTTTTATATATAGTTTCGATACTGAAATTAACTATATCCGAATCATAAAACACCTCAGCCAACCCAATTCCACATCGTAAAGCAGCTAATGCGGCTAAATTTATTGCTCCCGGCATCTTACTAGAGCCAATAAAAGCATTATTCCCATAGCTATACTTATGGGAATTATGCAAACGTTTTTTTGTTAAATCAACCTCATTGTAATCAAGATAATAAATGTCACTGTAACCCTCTAAAATACCAATATCCAAAAGTTTCATATCGCCATGATAATCAAGTGCGTCATTCAAAAAATTGCCTAATTTATAATTGCCAACAACACCTGTATAACAAGCCTTAACAGCAATCTTCATAATTTCTCCACTATCCGGATTAATACCACTAGGTAAATCAATTGAATATACTATTTTATCTAAAGAATTAATAGTTTTGATTAGATACTTATAGTCTCCTAAAACTTCTTTTTTAAGTCCAGTTCCAAATATTCCATCAATAATATATTTAGCATTCATTATCGCTTTGCTGACAGCGTCAAAAGGGATAACATCATTTTTATCACTGATTTTACTTAGATAAAACAAAAAACCCTCACTAGCTTTTTCCACATCACCAATAACAACTAACTTTACCGCATACCCCAAGTGTTTTAGTTCCTGGTAAACGACCAGTGCATCTCCACCATTGTTTCCAGTACCAGCAACAACTAATATTTCTTCCTTAATATCTGGCATTACCCTTGACAAAAAATCCTTAGTCAAAACATAACCAGCTTGATACATTAAGTCTTTGTTTGTAATTTGTTTTTGAGCACAGGTAAGTTGCTCCATTTTAAAAATCTCTTCTACATAAAAAACTTTGTTCACAAAATATCATCTCCTTATATTAATAAATCTATTAGATAAAGAACAATTAAATGCCCAGGATAGAAAATGTAAAAAAACCATCTCATCTTATATCGTCCTGGATTGCCATTGTAAACAAATATGAAAATTATCGCAACTACACTAAACCATTGATTTACCGACAATGCAGACATCTCTTCTAAGTTTAAATACGATAAAAGTGGTTTTTCGATAAACAACAAATTCAAAAATATTAAATGTAATAAATTAGTTACTTTATTTCGGTAAACACCAAAGAAAAGTATCATTAGGACTCCATAAGCTCCATATGAAAACCCAATCAATTCACTGGCAATAACTAAAGGAATAACAAGTATTTTTAGATATATATTCTTATGAAAGAATAAATATAAACTCAATAGCCCAACAAAAAGAGTCCAGAGAATATTAAAACTAATTATCATATTGATATCAGTTACAAAATAATAGATAACAATAAACACTTCCAAAATCAAAGCTGCTAGACCTAATCTTAAAAGATATTTCCTAATATCTTTTGTATTACGAAAACCTTCAGCTATCATAAAAGCAAATAAAACAAAAGAGATTCTTCCAACCATTCTAAAAGCTAAATAAAGATCGCTATTATGTTCTAAAAAAATATAAGCAACATGATCAATAACCATTGTTAAAGCTGCTATCAGCTTTAAATATAATCTATTCATAAAAAACTCTATAAATCTTTGATTTCAATTTCTACAGGGCAATGATCGCTACCTTCGATTTCATTTAGTAATTTAACATCAACAATCTTATCACTAATTCTATTCGAAACAACAAAATAATCAATTCTCCATCCTGAATTATTAGCCCTAGCATTAAAACGATAACTCCACCAAGTATACTTCACTGTATCAGGATAAAGATAACGATAAGTATCAGTAAATCCAGCGTCTAACAATTCTTGAAATTTAGTTCTTTCCTCAATAGAAAAGCCTGGATTCTTCATATTACTTTTTGGATTCTTTAAATCAATTTCTTTATGAGCTACATTTAAATCTCCGCAAAGAATCACAGGTTTTACATCATTTAGTTTCGATAAATATGATCTAAAATCATTCTCAAAATTCATTCGATAATCTAATCTAACTAATTCCGGTTGAGAATTAGGAACATATACATTAACAAAAAAGAAATTGTCATATTCTAGAGTAATGATTCTTCCTTCATCATTATAACCATCACCATCTATTCCATAAATAACTCTAAGAGGTTCTATTTTCGTATATATTAAAGTGCCTGAATAGCCCTTTTTAATAGCGCAATTCCAATACTCATGATACCCTTCAAAATTGAAATCTTTTTGCTCTTCTTGCATCTTTGTTTCTTGAATCGCAAAGATGTCAGCGTCAGTGCCATGAAAAAATTCATCAAACCCTTTTTTCCTTGCGGCTCTTAACCCATTAACATTCCAAGTAACAAATTTCATGTTCTTCACTCTACCTTTCTTTATATTCATGTCTTTATATTATAAATTATAACATAATTAAAGAATTATTTACTTTATTTAGCGCATATTTCCTGTTAGTTTGTTTACAAATATAGTCTTTTTCTTTATAATGTTAATACACTCAAAAACCAATCAAAGGAGATAGTAATGGAAAAAACGCATAAAGAACTAATGCAATTAGCAATTGATGAAGCTAGAGTAACCATGAACCTAGATTTTGGTGGCCCTTTTGGAGCACTAATCGTAGATAAAAATGGTAAAATACTAGCTATAGCTTCAAATACAGTATTAAAAGATCACGACCCTACTGCACACGCTGAAATTAACGCTATTAGAAAAGCTACGCAAGTTCTCAAGTCTCATGATTTAAGCGAATGTATTCTCTATACTACTGCATATCCTTGCCCGATGTGTTTAGGCGCAATAATATGGTCAAACATTAAGAAAGTGTATTACGGTTGTCTTGAAAGTGATGCTGATAGTATTGGATTTAGAGATGATTTTATTTACAAATTCATCGAGAATAAAAGATTAGATATAAACGTTCTTGATTTAGAAGAACAAGAAAGAGATACTTGTTTAACCCTATTTAAAGAGTATAATAAAAAAAATAAAGAATTATACTAAACTTAATATTTTTCTAAAAATATCTAAAAAGTCATACTAGAATTTCTAATATGACTTTTTTTATTAAATCTATTTATTTTAACATTATATAGTCTTTTTCTTCATAAACCAATTCTGTATCAATTCTTTTAGATTCCATAACGGAAACCTTTATAGCTTTCACTTTTAAAGCTTCTATTCTTATTTCGTTTAAACAACTAATAGGAATACTTACACGTCTACCTAAAGTAATATGTGGTGTGAAATCCGTTGAATTAATAATAATACCAGAAAGTTTTAAAGCTCGAATAACTCTTGACTGTAGAGATTCTAATGCATGATTTAAGTTCACTTTACAATGTACTAACCTTTGTAACCCATTATTTTTAAAACTCCCTAAAGAACCTATTTCAAATTCAAATACAGACTGGTTAATTTTCTTAATTTCTTCAACTACTTTATCATAAAGTAAAGAATCTATCTCGCCAATATAATAAAGTGTCAAGTGTAAATTATCATAGCTTGTATAGTTTCCATCGTAAAAACTTCTCATTTTTTCTATATAAGAATACAATTTATCTTTTATAGTTTTAGGAAACAATAAAGCAATAAAAATTCTCATTTTTCTTTTTATTTATCTCCCATTGTCATGACCATAACAGCCTTTGCAGTGTGAATACGATTTTCAGCTTCTTGGTAAACAATTGAATGTACACCATCAATTACACTATCAACAACTTCGTTACCCCTATCAGCTGGTAACGCATGCATATACTTAACGTTTTCTTTAGCTAAAGAAATCATATCTTCAGTACACTTCCATGATTTATAACTTTCTAACAAATCATCGACAACTTCATCAGATTGATTGTTCACCCAAGAACCCCAGTTCTTAGGAATTACAATATCTGCATCCTTGTAAGCTTCTTTCATGTCATGAGTAATTCTAAAACTACCACCGTTTTCTAAAGCATTTTTTTTAGCTTTTTCAATCGCCCAAACTGGTAAATCATATCCCTCAGGATAAGCTAAAGTGACATCCATACCATAACGTGGGAATAGCAAGATTTGTGTTAAAGGAACTGAAATTGGTTTCTTATGAGTTGTAGCGTAAGCCCAAATAATAGAAACTTTTAAGTTCTTAGTATCTTTTTTCACTTCTTGAATTGTCATTAAATCAGCTAATCCTTGCATAGGATGATAGATATCACATTGTAAATTCATGATAGGTACAGTTGAATTAGCAGCCATTTCTCTTAAAAACTTATTCCCTATACCCCAAAAACAATTTCTACAAGCAATCCCATGTCCATAACTAGACAGAATAACTGCGGTATCTTTAGCACTTTCGCCATGAGATAATTGCATTTTCGATGTATCTAAGAAAATTGCATGTCCTCCCATTTGCGCAAGACCAGCTTCCATAGAGTTTCTTGTTCTAGTACTTTGTTCAAAAAACATTAAAAACGCATTTTTGTTTTTTAAATAGGTGGTGTCTTCATTATTATAAAACTTTTGTTTTAAGTCCTTTGAAACCTCTAACAACTTGTCAATTTCTTCTTTTGTCCACTCTTCTAAAGTGATAAAATGTTTACCTTTAAATAATGGTTTCATATATTATTCCTCTTTTCTTATTTAATACTATCGATATAAACGCTTGGAATAGCCGCGTACATTGCACACGCAGTAACTAAGTGTTCTTTATAAGTTATTTCATTTGGCGCATGAGCTTGTTCTTCTTTTCCAGGACCGAATCCAATACAAGGAATTTTGTGTCTACCCATAATCGAAACAGCGTTAGTAGAAAAAGTCCATTTATCTACCAATGGTTTTTTATTAAATAAACCTTCATATGCCTTCACTGCACTTTTACAAACTACATGGTCTTCTGGCAAAACCCAAGTTGGAAAGTATGATTTTGTTGGATAAACTAACCCAGTATAAGCAGGTCTAGCGTAATCATACATTTCAACAACTGCTCCTGCTTTTTTGACTGATTCTAAATCTTCTATTTCTTTAAGAGCACTCAAATAGGTTTCTCCATCAGTCAATCTTCTATCGATAGAAACACTACAGCCATCAGCCACTGCACAACGAGAAGGTGAAGAATAAAAAATTTCGCTAACTGTTAGAGTCCCCTTACCTAAAAACTTATTATCTAACAACCTTTCATTAAGTTGTTCTAATTCCATTAATATAGGTGCCATCTTGAAAATTGCATTTTCTCCTCTTTCAGGAGCACTACCATGACAAGATATTCCGGATGTAGAAACCTTTATTTCCATTCTCCCTCGATGTCCACGATAAATATTTAGACTGGTTGGCTCCGTAATTACTACAAATTCCGGTTTTATATTTTCTTCTTCAATCAAATATTGCCAACAGAGACCATCACAATCTTCTTCTTGAACAGTTCCTGTGATTAATAAAGTATAATCATCTTCTAAACCTAATTCTTTGATTATTTTGCCAGCATAAACCATTGAAGCCATTCCGCCTTCTTGATCAGAAGCACCTCTTCCGCCAATTAGATTTTCATCTTCAAACCCTTCATATGGATCGAACTTCCAATTCTTTATTTCACCAATTCCAACAGTATCAATATGTCCATCCATCGCAATCAAATGCTTGCCATGCCCGATTTTACCGATTATATTACCCATCTTATCAATTCTAACTTCATCGAAACCGACATTTTCCATTTCTTGTTTAATTCTTAGAATAACTTTTTCTTCATCACAACTTTCTGATGGTATTCTAATCATATCTCTTAAGAATTTTGTCATATCTTTTTCATACTTTTTACTTAAAGCAACTATTTCTTTAAAGTCAATTTTCATATTTATTCCTCCCGTAATCTCTTGATTAATTCATCATAATGAAAAATCTTTTCATACTCATGATTCCAAAAACTCATATCACGCATTGAATCTAAATATTCTTGACTATAACCGAACTTAAGCCAATCTTTTTCTTTTTGATGGAAAAGTTTTTCTTTTTGTGAAACTGGTCTGTAATCAGCTATATCTTCAGTATTTGCTCTTAAGAACACATCCCTAAACCATCTTCTTAAAACAAAATCTTCTGTTTCTAAATATCGTTTTTTTAGATTTTCCAGTACTGTTTCATATCGATCATAACCATCTGTAGCAATAGTTACTACATTGTCGTCTGGTCCAAGATGTAAATGCTTAGCCATTTTAATAGCTCCAATGATGTTACAAATGCTTGATACACCAAACATGTCTTTCATAGCTATAGCATCTTCTCTTTTCACACCGTTTTCTACTAAAATATCTGTTCCATCATGAATTAACTTTAATCCTTGAACTGATTCTTCATCTTTAATAAGTACAATAAAATCTGTATTTAAAACATTATGTATTAATGTACACATTTTATCCCCAATACCTTCAATACGATGTTGTCCTCTACCGCCATTCATTAATGTTGAACATTCATAAGGTTCTAAAGCAGCTACTTTTGCTTCTGGAAAGATATTCTTAATATGATCTCCAGCTCCTAAAGTGCCAGCTGAACCAGGCGCTGAAGCAAAACAAGCTATACGGCCGTTTCCTATACCTTCAACAGCCTCAACACACGCGTGTCCAGTAACATGACGATGGAATCTATAATTAGGCAATAACTCAAATTGAGCTAATGATCTGTTTTCAGGATTTTTCTTTAACTCAAAAGTTCTTTCTAAAGTCAAAATAACATCTGATTCAGTTCCTGGAGTTAAATCCAATTTAGCACCATATTTTTCAATTCTTTGATATCTTTCCTTACTCATGTTATCAGGCATAATTACGATAGAATCATACTTCATCAAATTACAAATATATGAAACACCTATTCCGAAATTACCAGTCGATGGTCCAAGAATTGTATGTTTACCAGGAATAATAGTTTGATCAACACAACCTTCAATCAAAGTGGAATATGCAGGTCCTACTTTATGTGACCCTGATGGAAAATACTTTCCAAGTAGAACAACAATATTACAGTCAACACCTGTTAATTCTTTAGGTAGTACTACTTTGTGAACTTTGTTTTCTTCGTCTTTCCAATTAATATTAAAGAGATTAATTGGATTAAGTTCATTAACTTTGTTTTCTAGTGCTTTCTTTCTGATTTTCGGATCGATATGTGAAGGATGTGCCATTTCATCATATGTTGGTCCAAATGGAATTTTACTCATTTTTAAAGTCCTCTTTTCTTGTGTCTATATATGTTACTAAATCTTCTAGATTATCATCAAGAAGAATTGGTTCCGAAACATTCTTTATAGCATTTTTCGTATCTTTTAATCCATTTCCAGTAATTATAATAGTTACTGTCTCTGTACTCTTAATAATATTTTCTTTACGAGCTCTTTTATAACCAGCAAAACTAGCTGCTGCTGCAGGTTCAGCAAAAATACCTTCTGCAGTGCCAAGTTCTTTCATACTGGACAATATTTCTTCATCGCTACATGAAATGTATGTTCCAAGGCTTAACTTCACTGCATTTAAACCCTTCGTAGGATTTCTTGGTATTCCAACGGCTATACTATCTGCAATCGTAAGTTCTTCAGTTTCAACTAATTCTCTTTTGTTCATAAAAGCATCGACGAATGGTGAACACCCACTGCTTTGTACACCCATAATTCTGGGAATTATACTAATCATGCCTAATTTATACAAATCATAGAAGCCTTTATATACTCCCCCAATTGTACAACCATCCCCAACAGAAACAATAACCCAATCTGTCAATCTAAAATCCAGTTGTTCTGCTATTTCCAAAGCTACCGTCTTTTTTCCTTCTATCAAATTAGGATTAATAGCTGCGTTCCGATTGTACCAACCATAATGTTCAATAGCTTTTTTAGATAAATTATAAGCTGCTTTATAGTCTCCATCAACTTTAACAACATCAGATCCGAAAATAAGCAATTGAGTTAGTTTGCCAATTGGAGCTCTTTTCGGAACAAAAATAACTGTTTTCAAACCTAGTCTAGCTGCATTACCAGCTAAAGATGAAGCTGCATTACCCGTAGAAGAACAAGAAATAGTTGAATAACCTAATTCTAAGGCTTTAACACAAGCAATGACACTAGCCCTATCTTTCAAAGACTGAGTTGGATTTTGACCATCATCTTTAAAATAAACCTTTTTTGAATCGTATGTTTTTTCAATACTATTACTAGCTAACAAAGGAGTCCAACCCACTTTCAAGGTATCCTTAATATAAGTATCTTCAACTGGTAAAAGTGGTAAATATCTCCAAATAGAATAATCATTATTACTATGGAGTTTAGCTTTATTAAACACTTTTTTTATTTCTTCATAATCATATTCAATATCTAATATACCTTTTTCTTTACAAATAGGACAAATCAAAATTTCTTCAGTATTTTTCTTATAAAATTTATTACAAATACTGCACCGATATCCTTTAACATAACTCATGATAAATCACTCGTTTCTAAGCTAATTATTTTAAATTTATTAACATCAAACAACCCATAATCTGTAACTTTTAACTCTGGAATAACCGCTAAAGATAAAAAAGCTAACTGTAATAATGGATCTTCAATCTCATTAGAAACCCCTAAACTTCTTGCATAATTAACAAGACTATTTAGTTTTTTCTCAACAAACTCCAAACTGTCAAGCGACATTAACCCAGCCACTTCAAGTTTCAAATAATCCAAAACTTTTGAATTTGAAACAATAACAATTCCTCCACTTAGTTCAGAAATCTTTTTAATCGCAATCATCATATCTAAATCATTATCACCGATGCATATCAAATTATGAGAATCATGAGAGACTGTCATTGCTATTGCACTATTTTTTAAACCATACCCTTTTACTATAGCTTTACCTAAATTTTTACTAGCATGATGTCTTTCAACCACAACTAGTTTTAATAAATTAGGATTGTTTTTAGGATAAAAAATATTATTATCTAAAACAACTTTTTCGATTATACTTTTAGTTGTAACGTTATTCTTGATTAACCCAATAACATTTAAATACTCTTTCTTTACACTATAAGTTAAATCTAAATTATTCAGATTAATATTAACTGTATTCATTACTTTATTGTCAACTATATTTTCCGTTTCAAATAGTGCTTTCTTTTTCTCAGCTACTTTAACTCCATTTTTATAAACATATTCTATATCTATGTTATCAAGATTTTTAAAAGCGACAAAATCTGCTTTTCTTCCAGGAGACAAAGCTCCAATACTTTTAATATTATAGCAATTAGCAATATTGATAGTAGCCATTGAAATCGCTTCTATTGGGTCTATTCCATACTTAATTGCTATGTTGATATTATTGTCCATATGTCCAATTTTTTTAATGTCACTTGGGTGTAAATCATCGGAACAGAAAATAATTCGATTATAATATGATGGATTTAAACCCGGTAGTAAATCTAAAACATTCTTCGTTTGAGAACCTTCTCGCAAATGTATGTACATTCCTTTTTTAACTTTTTCTATTAATTCCTCAGGAGTTGTACATTCATGATCAGTTTCTACACCGGAAAGAATATATGCATTTAATTCTTTTTCTTTTACCTCGGGTGCATGTCCATCAATAGTTAAGCTTTTAAAAAGATTAATCTTATCTAAAACACTTTTTTCGCCATTAATTGCGCCTTTATAATCCATCATTTCGCCTAAGCCTTTGACTCTGTCTTCTTTTAAATATTTTTTAATATCATCTGCATTTAAAACAGCACCGGATGTTTCAAACGCAGACGAAGGCACACATGAAGGAATCATCATAAAAACATCAAGAGGTGATGCTTTAGCGGATTTTAACATATAATCAATCCCATTTGTACCACATACATTAGCTATTTCGTGACAATCAGCTATAACCGATGTTGTTCCTCTTGGCATTACTGCTAACGCATAATTATTAGGAACTAACATACTTGATTCAATATGCACATGTCCATCTATAAAACCAGGAGCTAAATAATAACCGTTAAAATCAATCTCATTTTCTCCTTCATAATTTCCTATACCAATAACTATACCATCAGCTATTGCTAAATTACCCAAATCAACATCTTTGGTATACACATTTATTATTTTTACATTTTTAATTACTAAATCCGCTTTTTCTTCCCCTCTAGCTATTGCTAGTAGTTTTTGTTTATTCAAACTATCTACCTCATTAATTAAGACTTTCTATAAAACTCCTCAATAGATTAAGAGCGACTTCCTTTCGATACTCCTTATTTGACCTTTGGTCATCAATCGGCTTGATAAGGGGCTCATACCAAGAAATAATCTCTTCTATCATTAATTTAATCTCACTTACAGTCTTGCCTATTAATCTTTCTTCAAGCAAACGATTCCTAACTACAAAAATATTCACAGCTCCAAAAGCAATTCTAATATCTGATATTCTTTTTCCATCTACTGAATACGCTCCTCCAAATGATAATTTAGAGATAGCATCAGTTAATCTTGGACCAACCTTTTTAAAATAACAATTAGTAAAAACCAACTTAGGAACAATTATTTTAGTAATGATTTCATCACTACTTAAATCAATTCTTCTAACGCCCTTAATAAAATCTTTGATAAAAACTAATCTAGTATTATTTAAACTTTTGATTTCTACTAAAGCATCTAAAATGTATAAACTTACCAAAGAATCTCCTGCAGGTGATGCATTAGCTATATTCCCAGCTAAAGTACCAGTATGCCTAATTGCTGGAGAAGCCATTTCTAAAATCGTATTTCTTAACAAAATAGGAACTATAGTATTATCTTTAATGCTTTCTAAACTGGCAGTAGAACCAATATATATATACATGTCATCTTCATATATCTTCTTCATTTCTTCAATTTGATTAATATATAAAACATCTTTTTTGAAACCAATCAACATCGAAGTATGTGACTTACTTTGTATTAAAACATCTGTTCCTCCCGCTACTATTTGCAAGTCTTTTTCAGTTAATAAGCTTAAACATTCATTAATAGTTTTAGGAATAAAAGCTTCTACCACAAACCTTCACCTACCTTAAAAGCCTCTTTAACAGCTTCTACTATTAAATTATAACCTGTACATCTACACAAATTACCGGAAAGACCAATTCTTATTTCAAAATCAGTAGGGTGTGGATTTTTATTCAATAAACTTTCTGTAGCTATAATCATTCCTGGTGTACAAAAACCACATTGTACTCCACCAGTATTAGCGAAAGCATTTTTAATAACTTCATACCTCTTTGTTTTAGAAAAACCTTCTATTGTTATTACTTCCTGCCCAATTACATTAGCTAAAGGAGTGCAACAAGAATTAACTATCTCATGATTTAACAAAACTGCACATGCACCGCATTCACCCTCACCGCAACCTTCTTTTGGCCCTGTAAGGTTAAAATCATCTCTTAATACATCTAATAATCTTCTGTTTAAATCTGATTCAAACTCAACTATTTGATCATTCAATTTAAAACTAATTTTCGCCATTTTTAATCAACTCCATTATGTATTCCGGAGTAACCGGAATTTTATGTACTCTTCTTTTGATTGCTTGTTCAATCGCCATTGCTACAGCAGGTGCGCCTCCAATAAGCGATAATTCCCCAACCCCTTTTGCTCCATAAGGTCCAAATGCATATGGGTTATCAAACAGATAAGTTTTCATCGGACACATATCCATTGCAGTTGGAATAATATAGTCGGTCATGTTTTTTTGCCTTATTTTTCCAACTCTATGATCCATTACTTCTAGATAACCATATCCCAAACCTTGTGCTAAACCACCATCAGCTTGTCCAGTTACTATTTTTTCATCAATAGCCTTACCAACATCATATACTGACCAAGCATTCTTAATATTTACTTGGTAACTATACTTATCAACTTCAACTTCTACTATATTTACACCCCAAGAATATGCTGGATAAGCATCTCCTTTAAAGGTTTCTTCATCATATTCTATATAATCAGGCTGCTCGTATTCTTTTTCAACAACAAAAGTATTTTCTTGCCAACGATTTTTTACTTCCTTAGTTGCTCTTGCTATAATCCCACCAACAATCATCATAGTCCTTGATGCAACAGTTGGTCCTGAATCAGGAACAAAATCAGTATCTGGATTATTAAATATAACTCTTTCTATATCAATATCAAGCATATGAGATACAAGTTTTCTAAATCCAGTTTTAATGCCTTGTCCCATCTCTACAGCCGCAACTAGAATATAAACTAAATCACCATCTTTTTTTAGCCTAACTTTAGCCTTTATAACATTCTTTTCTCCCGATCCTGTAAAACCACATCCATGAAAGAAAATACTCATTCCAATTCCTTTATAACTATTTGGTTTATCATATTCTTTTCTTTTTTCTAGGTAAAGTGATTTCTCCATAGCTTTTTCAATCATTTCAGGGATTAAGATTGGATCTCTAAAAATGCCCATTGTTGAAGTGAAATCATTTTGTTTAGCCAAATGTGCTTTTTTAAACTCAAGAACATCTTTCCCCAAAGCTAAAGCTACGTGTTCTACGAACATTTCTATTGCAAAAAACATTTGCGGTGCACCAAACCCTCTAAACGCTCCGTTAGGTACTGTATTAGTTTTAAATACATCACCACTTACATCTAGATGGTCGATTGTATATACTCCAGTACAAGCAATTAAAGCTCTAGATAGCACAACACCACTTAAACCAATAGTCGCTCCACCATCAATACCGGCAAAAACACCCAAAGCATAAATTCTATCATCTTTGATAGCTGCTTTAAATTTGATTTTAGCAGGATGACGTTTAGTAGTAACAAGCATATCTTCTTCGCGTTCATAAACAAGTTGTATTGGTTTTTTAATCTTCTTAACTGCCACAGCTAATTGACAGCCAATAAGTGAAGGAAACTCTTCTTTGCCACCAAAAGCTCCCCCTACAGTTGCTTGTATTACCCTAACATTGTCTTCAGTTTCACCCAAAGCTTGAATAACAGCGTTTTTAACATAATAAGGACATTGAATTGAACCAATTAATGTCGTTTTTTCTTCTTCTGGATAACCAACAAAACCTTGCGTTTCAATATAAGCTTGTTCTTGATAAGAAGTTTCATAAGTATATTCAATAATTCTTTTATTACTAAAAGCTTTTTTTCCGTCACCCTTATCAAAACTATAATGAATCACACTATCAACCCAATCAAAAACACCCTCGTCTTCTTTATAATCAATACTTACTTGTTTTAATAGTTTGTTTAAAACTTCCTTATCCGGCCCAACTAAAAGAGCTATCGGTTCATAAAGATAGCTTATCGTTTTTTCAGTAAAAACAGGCATATCACTAAAGATTACTTTAACTATATTTTTACCTGGAATATCTTTATAATCAACGACATAATAACCTTCTGGTAAATTCGGATATTTAATATTAATTATTTCACCTTTTACAATACTAGATCTAACAGTAATTGCATAAAGCATACCTTCATATTTAATATCCGCAACATACTTAGCTTGTCCAGAAGCTTTTTCATCATTATCAACTCTATTTATCGATTTTGAAATATCTTTCAAACATATCACCTCTTTGAGTAACTGATTGCACCAGTTGGACATTTTGCAATACATAATCCACATTCAAAGCATTTTTCAGGGTTGAAAGTTATAACCCCTGGATAATCAATTGCAAAATATGGACATATTTTTTGGCAAAGCATACAATCAATACATTTATCACGATCTAAAACTGGCAATGATTGTTTATAAACAACTTCCTTATTTAAACCATGATTTACAACATCTTCGATTGAAGAAAAACCATATTTCTTTAAAGCTACGGGTAAATCAGAGATAATTTTTGAATAAAGTTCTTTACCTTGTAACAAAGCTGCAGAAAGCATTTGAACAGCACTAGCTCCAGCCAACAAAAATTCCAAAACATCGTCAGCGCTTTTAATACCGCCAACACCAATAACTGTTAACGAAGGCTCAGCTTGTTTAATCTTATAAACAGTAGCTAAAGCAATTGGTTTTATTGCTGGACCACTAGTCCAAACAAAACCTTTATCGTTGCCATAAATAATTGATCTTTTTGAAATGTCAATCTTCATTGTAGGCCCTAATGAATTAATTGCTACAACTCCATTAGCTCCGGCTTCTTTTATCGCTTTTGCAAATCCTTCCGGATTTGGAATATGAGGGCTTATTTTCATATAAATCGGTTTAATCGTGTTTTTTCTAATCGCTTTAACAGTCTCTTTAATAACATCTAGATTAGTCCCAACATAATGTGTGCTTATTTCATATGCATCTGCATAAGCATCAACTTTAGGAACCAAAAATTCCATGTCTTCCTTTGTATAACCAAGACTAATGATTAAAGGTCTATCTTTATCTTTAACAAATTCGGGAAGTATATAATTAACCCAAACTTCATAACTAATTTCACTCCAAAGTTCAGAGTTCATTATAAAAGTTTTATCTCCATATATACAAGGTTTAGGAATTTTTGGCATTTCTTTCGAAATGGTCTTCGTAACAATCCCACCACATCCTTGATTAACTAAAAATCTTAATTTTTCTAAATCTCCATTTAATGGGCCAGCTGCTGGCATTAATGGATTAGCAAATGTTAAGCCATCAAAACTAGTACTTAAATTCAATATTATTACCTTCTTCCTTAATCTTTTTCCAAAGCTCATTTGCTTTGTTTAAAGCTTTTTCATATAGTTCTTTATTATCATTAACAAAATTATAGTCTTTAATTAAAATATTTCCTTTTGCAACGACCATTTCTGGCTTTAAACTAGGAAAAACCCCATAAAACAAATGACCAAAAATATTACTTTTATCAACTAATGTATAAGGATTGAAATCAACAACCATTAAATCAGCCTCTGAAGCAACATCTAATCTACCTAGATTAGTTTTTAAAATCATATTTGCGTAATCATAAGTATTCAAAATTATTGTTTTTAGATCATCTAAGGAAAAGCCAATCGGTGAATTTTCTTTTAAATGACTTAAATAAAAAATATTTAAATACTCAATTGCTTGAGAAGGTATTAGACCATCATTTCCACTAATAACTCTTATACCTTTATCAAGAAATTTTTTAATTTGGGATATTCCTACAGCGTTATTAAGGTTTGATGTAACATTAACCGCAATAGTAGCGTTGTATTTTTTAATTATGTCCATTTCTTTTTCATTAATATGAGTGCAATGAACTAATAATGATTTCTCATTTAAAAGATTAAACTTTTCTAATCTTTCCACTACCCTAATTTTGTATTTATCTAGACAATCATCCTCATCCATAATGCTTTCTGCTACATGAATGTGAATCCCTTCATCATTCAAGTTATCACTTACTTGTCTTAAACTCTCATCGCTTAATGAAAGAGAAGCATGAAGTCCAAACAATCCACTGATTATAGAAGTTCTATTGTTTTTAATAAAATTAACATTTTCTTTAACCGCATCACTAACATTAAAACGATCACTTGTCTCAAAAGCAAGAATACCTCTCATGCCAACAGAATCATTCAATGCTTTCTTAATTAAATCTAAACTACCATCTACTTTTTGGCTCGCGTGATGATCAATTAAAGTTGTTGTTCCCATAGACAATTGTTCGAGAGCACCCATAATAGCAGAATAATATATTAAATCTTTATCAAGAAAATAATCCAATTTCCACCATAATTGTTTCAATATTTCAACAAAATCTTTTGGGTTAAAATCAAAACTCATTCCTCTAGCAAAAGCCGAATATAAATGCGTATGTCCAGAAACAAAACTAGGAATAATAATTTTCCCCTTACAGTTAATCTCGTTGTAATCAATATTTCTATAATTTTTCATTGACCCAACTTCAATGATTTTTTTATCAAAAACAACATATCCATTTTCAAGATAAGTATGATAATCATAAATTTGAGCATTTATTAAAGCATACACCATAAAGACCTCACACTTTCTTTCCTACAGCTTTGATAAATTCTGCATTTTTTATAATAAATTCACCACGATTAATCGTATGAATTACTTGACCTGCACGTTTGAAGTTTTCGTAAATATTGTAATCAGTCTTTCCGTGATGCTCAGCTATAAAATTATCAAACAATTCATAGACAAACAAATTCGCTAAATTTCCTTCTTTTATCGAACCTCGATTAGATAAATTCGGGTACAAAGAAGCAATGTTCTTGCTCATTTTATC
This sequence comes from Candidatus Izemoplasmatales bacterium, assembly GCA_041672325.1. Lineage (GTDB taxonomy): Bacteria > Bacillota_I > Bacilli_A > Izemoplasmatales > Hujiaoplasmataceae > UBA2289. The sequence goes on along the minus strand of JBAYZV010000010.1, from coordinate 3,805 downwards.
AATTGCATCATTTTCAAACAATTCATACATCACATCAAAAGAATACTCAATACCACCAATTCCTAAGGGAATGTCTTTTAAAAACTGCTTATCTTTATCGCTTCTATTAAAAGCGCAATGATCCGTACCAATAGAATAAATAGCATCAAAATTATCTTTAAGAATTGTTCTTTCTTTTCTTGTTCTTAAAGGCGGTGCTAAAGTATATAAAAAACCATCACACTTCTCCAAAAAATCATTTGTAAACAAAAAGTAATGCGGACAACTTTCAATGAAAAACTTTTTATTAATAATTTGATGAAAATCATGTTTTAATTTTTCTAATGTAAAACCACTACTTAAATGGACCATATACAAATATCCACCATATTGTTCAACATAGGAAGCTAGCTTTAAAGCTTCTTTAGTTTCAGCCATTGTTGGTCTGGACTTAAGTAAACAACTATATTTATAAGATTGATTTAAATCAATCATACTATCATTCTCGATATGTGCTAACAAAAGAAATTTATACTTTTCAGATAGCTTTAATAACTCGATAATTTGATTATCGTAAGTTCTTCTTCCACTATCTGAATATGTCGTAAATAACTTCAATGAATGAATTCCTAATTCCTTCATCTTGATTACAAATTCCTCTAAATCACATTTTGGATCCTTTATAGTCGCATGAAAACTATAATCTACGACCGATTTAGAAGCTTCAAGTAATCGCCTATTATAGGCTTTTTCCAATTCTATTATATTATCAACTGGATCTAAGAAATCAATGACAGTCGTTATGCCTCCATAAGCTGCTTGCAAAGTTCCCGAATAAAAATCATCACGTGAATAAACTTGACCTAGATTCAAGTGAAAATGTACATGTGGATCAATTAAAGCCGGCATAACCAAAGCTTTATTAACATCCAAAGTAATCTTTGCTTTAAGAATAGAGTCATCGATTTTTTCAATTGTTTCATTATTTATATAAACGTTTGTCTTATGAAATTTTCCATCAATATAAACTAAACCATTGATAATCCGCATATCAAACATAATATTATAAAACTCCTTTAAATTATTTTGAACTCTTTTATATTATACTTTTTTAGTACGTCAGTTAAAATATCGCTTCTTATAACTAGTACTAAATCTACATTGTTGTCTAAAAGTTTTGTCAAAACGTGATGATATCCCTTATTATCAAGTTCTAAAATACTAATTTCATCTAAATAAATTGGACTTATTTTATTAACGATAAATTCATCTACCATATATTCGATATAATCGAAAGCATCTTTATAAAAATGGTATGGCCCTAATTTATAGATTATTTCTTTTAATTCATCATCATAAATATCTCTAATAATTAATGGCATTTCCTTTTTATTTGACAACTGAATTAAGTTGTAACTATGAACTTGACGATGTTGCATTATTTTCTTAGCGATAAAGCCGTCGCCTTTTTGTTCTTTTTGATAATGTTCTAACATCCTAGTTGTTTTCAAAGAATTAATCTTTCCAGTAACAATCTTTACCATCTAGCATCTCCCTCATATGTTTATGTCCAGTTTTACCATTAGAAATCGCAAGAATTTCAGCTGTAATTGATATAGCAATCTCTTCTGGAGTCATTCCTCCAGTATCTAATCCAATGGGTGAATAAAAGAAACTTAAGTCTATTTCTTTACCAAAGGATTCATATGTAGATTTTAGATAACCTTTTATCTTATCTGGCGAACATAACATTCCTAAATATTTAGGTTTAATCTTTTTCTCAAGAATTTTATTTATAACATGGTAATCATATGTATGACTTGGTGTGCATACGATAATATAATCACCATCTTTAATACTGTCTTTTTCAATAAATTCTACAAAAGGTTCATTAACTAAGCTATCTGCGTTAACAAACTTATTAATGACTTCTGTTCTGTCATCAATAACTGTTATGTGGTAATTCATAGTTTTTAAAACGTTTACTAAAGCTTGTCCTACATGTCCAGCACCAAAAACAAAGATAGTTGCTTTTGGGCCTACATATTCATAAAACAATGTAACCACACCCCCACATACCATAGGTAAAGTTTTTGTATCAGGAATAATTTTCCCCTCATCAAGAATATATGTTTCTAATAAACTTTCTTTGTTTTCTAACAAAAGCAATGCTTTTTTTTGAGCATAGTACTCTATAGCACCACCACCAACTGTACCGATACTTTTACCAGATTGAAATACTATCATCTTTTTCCCAACTTCTACTGGTCCAGCACCTTCTTTTTTGACTGCTGTAACAGCCATCATCGCAATGTTTTTTTGTTTATATTCATTAATTAATTTAAATATATCCATTGATAAACCTTAAAATTTGACTAGAGTCAATATTATAGCAATTGCTAATAAAGCAGCTGAAACTACTGGATTAATCCTTGTCTTATTAAGTCTAGATAAAAAATTAACAGGACTAGTTAAATACAATAACCCTACAGCTAATAAAGTTGATATTAAGCCTTCATATACGACGTATGATATTAAAGGGTTAATTGAAGCTATTCTAAAATCTAAGAATCCAGTAGTTAAATAGTTTAATCCATAATAGCCAACCATAACTACTCTCCAACCAACACTAACTAAAGCAACAGCCGATAATTTCATTAATGGCTTTTCAGATGAAAGCATTGGAATAACTAAAAACGCTAGTAAACTTTGAATAAACATAGCAATCATCGGATTAATAGTTTTTGCAGGATAAAGCATTGGTAAGAATAGATTTGTTGCCTTAATCATTATAGCAATAATAGCAACGTAAAAAATAGCGGTTCTAGATCCTAGACTTTTGTAAGCGTGATACAAAATAAACATTACTAGTGGAAACATAATACTACCAGCAATTAAAGCTGGTAAAAGATGTAATGCGTAACCTAAAGTTGCTTCAACAATTCCCCAAAGAGCACCAAAGAAAACTACTTTTGCTATAAAATCTAAATTTTTATTTCTCATTGTTTATTCTCCTTATTTCTTTAAATATTTTTTCTGAAGTAATTGGTAAACTTTTAATTCTAACACCTAAAGCATTATTCACCGCATTAGCTAAAGCTGCTGGCGGTGTATCGATTCCAATTTCCCCAACTGACTTAGCGCCAAAAGGTCCACTTTCTTCATAACTATCCACAAAAACCGTAGTTAGTTTCTTGATATCAAGTCGTGTTGGAATCTTATAATTTAATAAATCACTCGAAACTAATTTTCCTTTACTTGTATAAACAACATCTTCAAAATGCGCCATACCTAATCCCTGAACAATCGCTCCATCAACTTGTCCTTTAGCTAACATTGGATTAATAGTAGTACCACAATCAACAACGCTAACATAATGAAGTATATCAATCTCATAAGTTTCCTTATCAACTTCAATTTCAATAAATCCAGCCATAAATGGCGGCGGTGATTTATGTCCTACATAACTAGCTGTAATTTGTAATTGCTTTTGTTCATGTGAATATGTTATTTGATTTGACATATCAACTAAAGAAAGCACTTTATTATTAGAAGTATTAATAAATATTTTCCCATCAAAATCAATGTCTTCAAATTTTGCCTCTAGTATTCTTGCGGCTTCTACAATCATTTTTTCTTTTAATTCTTTAGCAGCTTTATAAACTGCATTTCCACTAACGTAAGTTGTACTAGATGCATAAGCACCTACATCAAATGGTGTTAAATCAGTATCAGAAGAATAAATTACTACCTTATCAACATCTGTCATTAATTCTTCAGCTGCAATTTGTGTTAACACCGTGTCACTACCCAGTAAGCATGAAAA
>JBAYZV010000009.1:0-23653 GCA_041672325.1 Candidatus Izemoplasmatales bacterium | reverse complement strand
AAGTTTTATATTTAGTTTGTCGATCCAATTACCAAATATATTTACTATTTTTGAATTTCTTAATAACCAATAAGCAGCTTCTGCAAGAATTATTCCCGCAATTAAGTCGATGATATAATGCTGTTTCAGTGTTTGAGTAGCGATTATAATTGATAAAGCTAAAACCCAAATTACTATTTTATTTACTAAAGGTATCTTTTTATCTAAACGTAATGATATTATGCATAACCAACTCATTAATGTGTGCATTGATGGAAGTGCGTTTCTAGGTCCTCCAGCTTTATATATCCACATTACTAAAGATTCTGTAAAGTTCAAATCTGTACGAGGGGTTGTTATATCATTATTTAGAAATAGTCCAGATGTTAATCGCCAACTGGTAACGTCTGATTGCCAAAAAAAGTACCAAATACCACATATTGTAAAAGTGATTAGCGCCATAGTCATTAATTTGTACATGTTTTCTTTTGATCTGGTACTGATATAAATAAAAGTAAGTGCCCAAAATGGATATGCAATTACGTATGGATAAATATGCCAAGAAATGAATGGAACTTTCTCATTGAAACTCATTAATATATATGAGTAATCAATTCCGGGATTACCAAAGGTCTCTGCATACCATTGATTTCCGAAGTAACTAGCTAACAGAAATAAGACAACTAATAAAAAGGGGATAATAATATATTTGTATTTTTTTATGTTCATAAGTAAAGACTCTCCTTTATTCATTCTATTATAAACTATAACATTAGTAAATGTAAATAAAAACAGAAATTAATTATGTTTTCTTTATGATAATAATTTAATTGTCAAGAAAGATAATTTGTGATAAAATTTAAGGTAATTTACGGAGGTTTATTATGTTTGGATATCGTAGTGACGGAAAAAAGGTTAAAAATATCGATCCATTTATGAGAATAGTACCTCATATAATGTTTGAACGCAATGACGCAATGGTTATGCAACTACAAGAAATAGATTGTGAAAACATGGATAATTATATTTTAGAAAAAAGAAGAACAGATGGATTAAGGCTGACATACATGGATATTGTAATGGCTTCTTTTGTTAGAGTGGTATCAATGCGGCCAAAATTAAATCGTTTTATAGTCAATGGACGAATTTTTAAAAGAAACAATATTCAAATATCACTAGCAGTTAAAAAAAAGTTGACTGATGAAGCTGAAGAAACAACTGTAAAAATGAGTTTTGATGGTTCTGAATCAATTAAAGATGTTATGAATAATGTTCATAACACAGTTAATATGAATAAAGGCGATACAAAAAATGAAACTGACCACATTGCGAAAGTTTTAACTAGAGTGCCAAATTTAATGATTAAAATTATGGTTAGATTTTTAATGTGGATGGACAAACACGGAATGTTACCAAAAAAAGTTATTGATGCTAGTCCTTTTCATACAACAATCTTTTTAACAAACCTTAAATCAATAAAAATGGAAACGGTATATCATCATATTTACAATTTTGGAACTACTGGTATTTTTGTATCTATGGGAAAAGAGACATTGGAACCTAAGGTTATCAATGCTTCGACTAAAGAGATAGCTGCCAGAAAAATTATGAAAATGGGTATAGTTATTGATGAAAGAATAAGTGATGGTTTATATAATAGTCTATCTTTAAGAGAGTTTAAAAGAATAATGGAAAACCCATATATTCTTGATGAAAAAAATGAAAATGTTATTTTAGACGATTAAGGAGAAACAAATGGATGTATTTTTAGCTGCTTTAGCAGTGATTATGGGATTGCTTTTTTTTGTGATAGGATTTAGAATTTCATTTTATCCGAAAAAGATAATTGTAGGTATGTTAAATTATAAATATAAAACAAAAACAAAATATGAACCACAAAAAAGCGCTATTGTAGTTGCGATAATTATGGGAGCTTTATTAATGTTAGGTGGAGCTTATTATATTTTTATAGGAGTTGTATCGATATACAATCTTCTATCATAATTATTTTTAAATCATTATTTATTATTTTATTGTATATTTCTAATTTTTTTGATAAAATAATAATGGCGTTAAATTGCTTTATCGCTTAGACTGGTTTTTTAGGTGGTGACATTATGAACTTAGTACGAATAAATAACCTAAATAAAACATTTGGCGGTAATGTGATTTTTGATAATATTTCTTTAGAAATTAATAAAAAAGAAAAAGTAGCTTTGATTGGACGCAATGGCGTCGGAAAGACTACGTTAGTCAAGATGATATTAAATGAAATTACCCCAGATTCTGGGGAAATTTTTATTTTTAGGCAGGCAAAAATCGGGTATTTATCTCAGAAAATTATTGAATCAGAGAAGAATACTATGATAAGTGAATGCTTAGGGGTATTTAGTGATATAAGAAAAATTGAAGAAGAATTAAATATTCTAGCAGAGAATTTAAAAACAGATTCATCTGAAACAGCTTTAAATAGATATAGCAATAAAGAACACGAATATTTAGTTAAGGGTGGATATGAGTATCTTACCAAAATTGAAATGTTGTTAACTAGGTTTGGATTTGGGAAAGAAGAATATAATCGCCCGATTGAGAGCTTTTCAGGTGGCGAGAAAACAAGAATCGCTTTTGCTAAACTGTTAATGATTGAACCAGATTTGTTGATTTTAGATGAGCCTACCAACCATATGGACATAGAAATTATTGAGTGGTTAGAGGATTATCTGAAAGATTACCAAGGTTCTGTGTTAGTAATCACACATGATAAATACTTTATCAATAAAGTGGTTAGTAAAATATATGAAATTGATAATCAAAGTATTGAAACATATTATGGAAACTATGATGAGTATGAAGTAGAAAAAGTTAATCGTTATGAACTTTTGTTAAAGAAGTATGTTCGACAACAAAAACAAATCGCTCATTTACAGAGTTTTGTGGATCGTTTTAGATATAAAGCAACTAAAGCAAAAAGTGCACAAGACAGGATTAAGAAAATAGATAGAATTAAGAAAATTGAAGTTCCTGGACAGACACAAACTCATTTGAATATAAAATTTAGTCCCAAACGTCCGACTAATGCACATATTCTTGAACTAGAAAAACTTGTTATCGGATATGATAAACCGTTAATAAAAAATATTAGTTTAAAAATGCGAGGATATGAAAAACTGGGAATTATCGGCAGTAATGGTACAGGTAAAACTACTCTAATTAAAACAATTATGGGTGAAATAGAACCTTTAAGTGGAAGATATCATTTCTATAAAGAAATGAAAATCGGTTACTTTGATCAGAATTTGTCTTTTGATAATCTTGAGTTAAATTTAATTGAACTAATTCATAATTATTATCCGTATAAAACTTTATTTGAAGTTAGAACTGATTTAGCTAAAGTTGGATTTGTTAAAGAGGATGTCTTTAAAACAATTAGAGTTTTAAGTGGTGGGGAAGTTGTTAAATTAAGGATTTTATTGTTAATGCTCGAAGAACCAGATATTTTAATCCTAGATGAACCGACAAATCATTTAGATATTGATTCTAAAAATATTATTGAAGATATTTTCGAGGAATATAATGGACCTATAATCTTTATTTCGCATGATCGTTATTTTATCAATAAAGTCGCGACAAAAATATTAAAACTTGATAGTGAAGCTCATGTGTTCTCTGGAAACTATGAAGAGTATATGGCTGCTATAAAAGAGAAGGTTCAAGAAAAAAAAGAGACAAAAAAGAAGCAACAAAGAATCAATCCTAAAAAAGATCTTATTTATCTTGAAAAAGAAATCAAAGATTTAGAAACTGAAATACAAAATTTACATGATTCGCTATTTTTTGAAGAAGTTTATACAAACAGAGATATTTATTTACAAAAAGAAAATTTAATAGCCGCTAAAGAGGATGAATTAGTTGATCTTTATGCTAAAAAAGAAGAATTTGATATTTTAGGTGAATAAAAGTATTATTGTGCTAAAATACTAATAGAGACGGAGTTGATAATTATGATTGAAAAATTAAAAAACATAATAAAAATTGAACTTGAAAGTAGTTTGAATGAACATTATGGACAAGAAATTTCTGTGGTTGTTGAAGAACCTAAAACTAGTAATTTAGGAGATATTTCAATTCCAGTTTTTTCAATCGTGAAAATTTTAAGAAGACCAATGAATGAGATAGCTGAAGATGTTGTTAGTGCTTTAAACAATATCAGTGTTAATAGTATGTTTGGAAGTATATCTAGAGTTGGTGGATTTATTAACATCACTATAAATCGATTGGCGTTTTCAAAAGAAGTTATTAACGAAAAACTAAACAACGTATCAAATATATTGAGTGTTGGAAAAAACAAAACAATTTGTATTGACTATTCTTCGCCTAATATTGCCAAGCCATTTTCAATTGGTCATTTACGTTCAACGATCATTGGTCATTCAATTGGTAATATTTTGGAAAAACTAGGATACAATGTTGTGAGAATAAATCATTTAGGTGATTTTGGAACTCAATTTGGGAAAATCATTTATGCTTATTTGAATTTTGGTGATAAAGAAAAAGTTGATGAAAATCCAATAGAAGAATTGGTAAAACTATATGTTGAGTTTCATGAAATAGCTAAGGAAAACCCTGAGATAGAGGATAAAGCTAGAGAAATATTTAAAGAACTAGAATTAGGTAACCCAATGTACAATAAGTTATGGGAACATTTTAGAGAAGTATCATTAGCCGAGTATATGAAAGTTTATAAAATGTTGGACGTACATTTTGACTCTTATAATGGTGAAGCTTTTTATAATGATAAAATGTCAAATGTTGTTGAGGAATTAAAAGATAAATCACTTCTAGTTAAAGATGAAGGCGCAATGATTGTTGATTTAGGTGGAGAAATCCCACCAGCGTTAATACAAAAAAGTGATGGTTCAACCTTATATATAACACGAGATTTAGCAGCTCTTTTCTATCGAAAAAATACTTATAACTTTGACGAAGTTTTATATGTGGTTGGTAATGAACAAAAACTTCATTTTGAACAGCTTAGACGTGTAGTTCAAAAGATGGGGTATGATTTTTATCAAGATATACATCATATTAACTTTGGATTAGTATTACAAGAAGGCAAAAAAATGTCAACTCGTAAGGGTAAAATTGTCAGATTAGAAGATGTATTAGTTGAGGCTACTAATTTGTCACTAGAGTATATTAATGAAAAAAATCCAGATCTTGCTAATAAGGAAGAGATTGCTCAAAAAATTGGTGTTTCTGCGATTATTTTCAATGATTTGAAGAATTACCGAACAAACGATGTAGAGTTTAATCTACGTGACATGGTTAATTTTGTTGGACAAACTGGTCCTTATTTGCAATATACATCAGTAAGGATTTCTTCAGTTCTTGAAGAAAATAGTTTTGATTCAGCAATTATTGATTATGAATTATTTACAAATGATCATAGCTTTGAACTAATTAAAGCTATTGCTCAATATGAGGGAATATTATTGAAGGCTAAAGAAGAGTATTCGCCATCTGTATTAGCGAAATACTTATTGAGTTTAGCGAGTTATTTTAATAGTTTCTATGCAAAAGAAAAAATCATGGTTGAAGATTTAAAAGAAAGAAACACAAAATTGTGTTTGATCTCAATTATTAGAAATATTCTTGATGAGGGTATGAAGCTATTGGGAATGCAAGTTATTAAAAAAATGTAATACTTGCTTTTTAGGGGGATTAAAAATTTTGGAAGCGATTAAAGAAACGAATAAACCAAAGCGGAATTTATTTAAACATTTTATGTTAATGTTTAAATGGATGGGAAAGGATTCGATTCTATTAGTTCCTGCTTTGGTATCATTATTTATAGTATCATATTTAAGAACATTAACGCCTTTATTTGGACAACATATAATTGATGTTATTTTAGGCGATGGAGAATCAGAATTACCTGTGTTTTTTGCGAATCTATTATTAGCTGACACTTTGCCAAAACAATTAATTTTAGCATCTTTATTAATAGTATTATTATCATTAATAAGAGCATTATTAATATTTTTACAAAGAGCTTTTACAGGAATCTTTTCAGAAAAAACGGCTTATAGTTTGCGTAATAATTTATACAAAAAATTACGTGATTCAGATTACTATTTTCATTCACATTCGGAAACTGGAGATATTATTCAACGTTGTACAACTGATGTTGAAATGTATAAGAGATTTATATCTGAGCAAAGTATTGAAGTTGCTCGATTAGTGCTATTAGTTGGATTATCAATCTATCAAATGTCAAGAATGAATGTAACTATTATGTGGGTATCATTAATAATAGCTCCGATTCTTTTATTAAGCGCTGCACTGTATTTTAGTAAAGTAGAGAAAATGTTTAATGAAATTGAAAAGAATGAAGCTACTATGACTACCCATGTTCAAGAAAATGTGAGTGGAGCGAGAGTTGTTAAAGCTTTTGCTAATGAAGCTTATGAAGTTAAGAAATTTAAAAAATTAAATCGTAATTATACAGATTCTGATTTAAAGTTAGTGAAGAAGATGGCTTTCTTTTGGAGTTCAACTGATTTATTATCATTTATTCAGTTCTTTATTATTGCGATAATAGGTATTGTTTATGCATCTAAAGGAATTATCACAGTTGGGGTATACACTGCATTTTTAGCTTATGCTGGTAATATTATTTGGCCAATGAGACAGTTAGGAAGATTGGTTGGAGATTTTTCGAAAACAATTGTTTCTGTTTCAAGATTGGATCATATTATTTCTAATCCTAGTGAATATGTTGGTGAAGAAGATAAGTTAAAACCAGAAATTCTTGGAAATGTTGAGTTTAAAAATGTATCATTTAAATTTGATGATTCAAAAGAAGACCAAATTGTTGATGTTAGTTTTAAAGTTAATCAAGGAGAAACGATTGCAATTATTGGAAAAACTGGTTCCGGTAAGAGTACATTGATGAATCTTTTAATTAGATTACTGGATTACCAAAAAGGCCAAATATTAGTTGATGGTGTTGAAATCAATGAAATTGAAAAGCATCACTTGCGTAAGAATATAGGCGTTATTCTACAAGAGCCATTCTTATTTTCTAAGTCAATTGAAGACAATATTAAGATTGCAGACACCAACTTAGATTTAGATAAGGTTTCTAATGTTGCGAAAATAGCACAAGTGCATAACGATATTGTTAATTTTGAAAAAGGTTATGAGACCTTAGTTGGAGAAAGAGGAGTTACTCTTTCTGGAGGTCAAAAGCAAAGAGTCGCAATTGCGAGAATGTTGATAAGTCCAAAACCAATTCTAGTTTTTGATGACAGTTTGTCTGCGGTTGATACTGAAACAGATATTCAAATTCGTAGAGCTTTGCAGAAAGAATGGAAGAATTCTACTGTGTTTATTATTACACATAGAATAACTACTGCATCAGAAGCGGACAAAGTTATAGTTATTGAAGATGGTATGATTAAAGAATCTGGAAAACATGAAGAATTAATTAAAAGAGATGGTCTATATAAAAATATTTGGGAAATTCAATCAAAGATTAATTTTCAATTAGAAGAGGACGGTGAGTAGAATGAGTGATTATCTACAAGATGAAGAAACCTATACGTCCCAGAAATTAGATTGGTTAGTGTGGAAAAAGATTTTTGCATTTATGAAACCTTTAAAGAAAGTAGCAATTATTGGTTTAGTATCAGTAGTGATTCTAGCATTAACAGATATTATCTATCCCTATATTTCAGCATTTGCCATTGATGATATCATCACACCAAATACTGATAACGGTACAGCTGATTTTTCAAAGATGCCATTACTTATCATATTGTTTGTTTTATTTATGATTATACAAGCTACAATGGTTTTTGCGTTTATTAGGGTTGCTGGTAAGATTCAAAACGAACTTGCTTTTAGCATTCGTGAAAAAGCTTTTAATCATTTACAAGAATTACCATTCTCATATTACGACCGTACAAGAGTTGGTTGGATTATGGCGAGAATGACTTCTGACTCAAGAAATTTAAGTGAAATACTATCATGGGGATTAATTGATTTAGTTTGGGGATTGTTTTTAATGGTATTTTTGACAGTATTTATGTTTATAATAAATTGGCAATTGGCATTAGTAATTTTGATAGTAGTTCCAATTTTGACAGTTGTATCAATTTTCTTTAGAAAATATATTTTAAAAGCATATCGTTCAATTAGAAAAGTAAACTCTAAAATAACAGGAGCATATAACGAAGACATTACAGGAGCTATCACAACAAAGACATTGGTTTTAGAAGAACAAAATTATAAAGAGTTTGATAATCTAACTTCTGATATGAAATCTAAATCTATCAAAGCACATATGTTACAAGGAATATATTTTCCAACGATGTTATTTATAATATTTGTTGGAACAGCACTTGTTTACAATGTTGGTGGTAACATGGTTTTAACGTCTGCGATTAGCGTTGGTACATTGTATTTATTTACAAATTACGTATGGCAGTTTTTTGATCCTGTTAATAACATAGCTAATTTTTACGCTCGCTTTCAACAAGCACAAGCATCAGCTGAAAGAATTATTTCTTTAATCGAAACAAAACCCGATATAGTGGATAAAGATGAAGTCATTGCTAAATATGGTACAGTTTTTGATTATAAAAGAGAGAATTTCGAACCTTTAATAGGAGATGTTGAGTTTAAAAATGTTGGCTTCAAGTACAATGTTGGTGAGCAAGTTTTAGCTGACTTTAACCTTTCGATTAAAGCTGGTCAATCAGTTGCTTTGGTTGGACATACAGGAGCAGGGAAAACTACAATTGTAAATTTAATATCAAGATTTTATGAGCCTACTGAAGGCGAGATTCTTATAGATGGTATCGATTATCGTGAAAGATCAATTGGTTGGTTACATTCTAATTTAGGATATGTTCTTCAAACTCCGCATTTGTTTAGTGGAAGCGTTATGGAAAATATTCGTTATGGCAATTTAAACGCTACGGATGAAGAAGTTATTTCTGCCGCAAAAGCAGTTGAAGCTCATAGTTTTATTATGAAGTTTGAAGATGGTTATAATACTGAGTGTGGTGAAGGTGGATCAAGATTATCAGTTGGTCAAAAACAGTTAGTTTCTTTTGCAAGAGCAATCTTAGCTGATCCTAAGATTTTGATTCTAGATGAAGCGACTTCTAGTGTTGATACTGAAACTGAACAATTGATTCAAAATGCAATAAACAAGTTACTAGATGGTAGAACTTCAATAATTGTAGCTCATCGTTTATCAACTATCGTTCATAGCGATATAATCTTAGTTTTAGATGGTGGTATAATTGTTGAATCTGGTACACATAAAGAGTTAATTAAAAAAGAAGGAGCTTATTACAAGCTTTATACTAATCAATATTCTGAAGAGATGTTGGAACTTTCAAAAAGATAAAACCTACAATTGTAGGTTTTTCTTATTTTAATGGTATAATATATAGGAAACATGAGGTGATAATTATGTTACAAATTCCTGCTTTTATTGATTCACATTTACATTTTCTAGGTCTTGGATATTACGATGAAATTGTAAACCTTAATAATGCGTTATCAATTGGTGAAATATATAATCTAGTAGAAAATATAGATTCAGAAATTGTTTATGGTAGGGGTTTTAATCAAGAAAACCTAATCGACCAAAGAATGCCAACAAAAAATGATTTTAATAAAATAAATAAACCTTTAGTCTTATTAAGAGTATGTGGCCATGTAGCTGTTGTTAATCAAGCAATGTTGGACTTAATGGGCTTTACAAAAAGCACTAAGCAAATAAATGGTGGTAGTTTTAATTATGATACCGGTCTATTTACTGAAAGAACTTTAGATTATATATATCAAGCTTTACCTAAACCAACCAAAGAAGATATAAAGAGATATGCCATGAAGGCGAATAGAAGATTACTAGAAAACGGAATAACAAAGATAGCTAGTGATGATTTTTCAACTTTTAATTTACCATATGAGCTTATTGTTGAAGCGATTAATGAAGCTTATGAAGAAAATCTAATTGATGTAGAAATTACTGAACAAGTTAATTTGCCGATTGATAAGCTTAAGGATTTTATTAATAAGGGCTACGTGAATAAGAGGTTTAATAATTTTAGAATGGGGCCATTAAAAATTTTAGCTGATGGCAGTCTCGGTGGTAGAACAGCTGCTTTAAAAAAGGAATATAGTGATGATTCTAATAACTTAGGGATTTTAACATATACTGATATAGAGTTATATGAATTAGTTGGTTTAGCAAGTAAGAATGATATGGACACCGTAATTCACGCGATTGGGGATAGAGCTTGTGAACAAGCACTAAAAGCAATAATAAAAGCACAAAAAAAATATCCTCGTAAAACCCCATGTAACGCGATAATCCACGCACAAGTAACAAGTAAATCACAGATTGACTTAATGCGAAAGAATAATATTTCAGCTATTGTTCAACCAATCTTTATCAACACTGATATTAAAATAGTAAATGAAAGACTTAGTGAAAGAAGTAAAGAATCATATTTATTTAAGACAATGTATAATAACATTCAATTAGGTTTTTCAACTGATTCACCGGTTGAAACAGTTAATCCATTTCATAATCTTTATTGTGCAATCACAAGAAATAGTATTGATAATCCGATGTATAAACCATTTAATGAATTGGAGAGATTTAGTCTAGAAGAAGCCTTGGATGCATACACATATAATAATCTTAGATTTGTATATTCTAATAGTCTTGATGACTATATTGAAATAGATCAAGACATTTTTAAAACCGATACTTCTAATATAAAAGATATTATTGTTTTGAAAACATTCAAGAATAATAAATTAGTTTACAAAAGAGAAAATTGAGAAATTTTTTCTTTTTCTTTTTAACAAAATAGTGTATAATAAATATTGCTATGCCGGTATGGTGAAATTGGTAGACACGATGGACTCAAAATCCATTGCCCTTAAAAGCGTGTCGGTTCGAGTCCGACTACCGGTACCAATTGTATATGAAGTGGCTTCTAAATTTTAAAGTTGTGATATACTAGATATATCATTCTTATAAAGGAAGCCTTTTTTATTTGCATTTTTAACTTTTTAAAAAGTATTATATAAAGAAATAGTTTTACGTATTATACAATATTAAGGAGAAAACCAAATGACTGAAAAAGATAAAATGTTACACGGTAAAATATATGATCCATCTGATAAGTTGTTAGCAAAACTTAGGACTAAAGCTCATCGATTATCAAAAGAATACAACGAGTTGGATGAGTCTGATGATCATAGAATAGAGATATTAAAAGAATTACTAAACCAGGAAACAAAAAATATTTATTTGCAAGGTCCAATACAATTTGATTATGGATGTTTTACAAAAATCGGTTCTTATACATATGCTAATTTTAACTTTACAGTTTTAGATAGTTGTGAAGTTACTATAGGTGAAAATGTCTTTATTGGTCCAAATGTTTCGTTGTTAACACCTCTTCATCCATTGAGGTATCAAGATAGAAATCTATACAGTAAAGAAGGCGGCGTTTTAACAGATAAAGAATATGCTATGCCTATAAAAATCGGCAATAATTGTTGGATAGCCGGCAATGTTACAGTCTGTGGTGGTGTTGAAATTGGAGATAATAGCGTAATTGGTGCTGGCAGTGTAGTAACAAGAAATATACCTTCAGGAGTATTAGCTGTAGGTAATCCGTGTAGAGTAATAAGAAAGATCACTGAAAAAGATTCACTTGATAATCATCCAGAGTTAGTTTAAATTAAAAAACATTTAAGTAATACAAAAAAGAAAAGGTGATTATTTACTCACCTTTTCTCTATATTTATAGATTATATTTCTAAGTATCATGTATGATTTGTCTATAACTTCACCACATTTATTTCTTTCTTCTCGGTGAAGCAACTTTATATCTTTACACATTGTACTTGATAGATTTTCACCGACTTTTTCTTGAAACTCGACTGTCGCAGCTTTTAGCGTTTCACCTTTAACAAATATTTTTGATAGAACAGCAATACCACCTGTTATAACTCCACAAACATTTTCTGTGTGTAAACCATTACCAAAACCGGAAAACAATTTAATTGTTTCATTTGAGATTTTAAGTTCAAAATCTCTATTAGCTAATATAAGCATCATCTCGGCACAATTATAAATTGAATTTATATAATATTCTTTAATTGATTGATCCATTCTCAATGTCCTCTTTAAACCATAATATAGTGTTTTTTATTGTTGCAACAATTGAATTCGGATGAATTTTTAATTCTGTTTTAACTTTTTGATTTGAATAATTATGTTTTGTTAATAAAGCTTTTATCATAACATTATATTTAGGAGCGATTAAAGCACAAAACTTAATTAAAAAAATTGGGATTCTAATCATAATAACTTTTTTATTTAAAGTTTCAAATATTATCTTATACATTGTGTATAAACTAATGTATTCACCACTAATTATATAAGAATCACATTTGTCAAGTTTAATTCCGTCAATAATGCTTTTGACTACATCTTCAACATCTACAAAGTTATATCCACCTTTAAAATAGAAACAAATCTTTCTTTTAAAATTTCTTTTTATTTCTTTACCAATAGCTGAAGGTTTATAGTCATTAATACCGATAACAGCTGATGGGTAAGTAATAAGCGATTTAATCTTTTTTTTCTTAGTTAAATCTAAAATATAATTAGTTGCCATTGCTTTTGATTTTTGATAGTAACTCTTTAAACTATCACAATCAATTACTTCTGGTTCACTTATCAAAAATTTATCACTAGTAATTGCGTCTGTAGAACTAGTATAAACTAAATAGATATTATTGATTGAACAAAAATCAGCTATTAGTTTTACACCAACAAAGTTTATTTCATCTGTCATACATTGTTTATCATTGTTAAGATTAATATATGCGGCAAGGTGAATTAAGGTATCATGAGGTTTTAAGTTCTTTTCTAAAAAATCAGTTGAGAAAACATCACCAATAATAACTTTATCTTTGAAATCAACTATTGAGCGATGAATTGATCTGGCTAAAATTCTGTAATCTATATTTTGCTCATCCATTTTTCTGACCAAATTATTTCCAATATGACCAGTTGCACCTGTTATAAAAATCATTTTTTACCTCTCAATGAAATAATTATATCACTATTTGGCGATTTTAGAGATTTTAATTTTAAATCGAAAGAGATTATTGTATAATATAGATAAAAATAAAGGAGACAATAATTATGGAGCAAAAAAAACTAGATTTAATGGTTGAATTAAATGGTAAGAATCCGGAGCTTTTAAACCTTGTAATAGGCTTTGATGGCTTTGTTGATGAAATAATACACGTTGTTGATAAAAGAATAGATAACATGAATTTTAAAAGAATCGATACTATAGATGCTTTTTCTTCAAGAGTTAAGAAAGCAAGCGGACTTTCAACCAATATAGAATTAGTTCCAGTTGTAAAGAAACTGGGAGGTAATGGACCGATTATGTGTAATGCTTTGTCTGGAACAAAAGCTAATATCACTTATATTGGATCTTTAGGTTACCCAACAATAAATGAAGTTTTTAGAGATTTAGAAAAAAAAGTAAAGTTGTACACAATTGAAAATCCAGGCCATTCAGATGCGTTAGAATTTAATGATGGTAAATTAATACTTGGTAAAATGAGTTCTTTAATTAATGTAACATATGAACAATTAATAGCTGTTGTTGGAGAAGAAGTGCTTAAAAATCTTATTTCTGAAGCTGATTTATTCGCAACAGTGAATTGGTCTATGTTACCGAAGATGACTGATCTTTGGCAAAAATTATTAAAGAATATTATTGCTAATCTTCCGAAAAAAAATTTTAAACCATATATGTTTATAGATTTAGCTGATCCTGAAAAACGTGAGAATTTTGAAATTATTGAAGCACTAAAATTAATTAAAGAATTTAATGTTTATTTCAAAGTTGTTCTTGGCTTAAACAAAAAAGAAGCATATGATATAGCTAATGTCTTAGAACTGTTTGATGAAGCTAGTTTAAAAAATATGCAGGTTTCATTAGAAGATTTAAATCAATCATTATATGAATACTTACAAATTCATGGGGTAGTAATTCACCCTGTTGATCGTTCTTGTTGCGTAATTGATAATATTTTTTATGAAGAAACAGGGCCTTATGCGGAACGTCCAAAACTTACAACAGGAGCTGGAGATAATTTTAACGCAGGATTTATGTTGGGGTTGTTGTTAGGGTTGAGGCCGGATTTAGCACTTTTAACAGGAATGTCAACTAGTGGCTTTTATGTAAGAAACTCTAGAAGTCCTGAGTTTTACGAATTAATCGATTTTGTTAAATTGTGGAATGAAAATCTAGTGTAAACAAAAAAGGAGCTAATGTGTAGCTCCTTTAATTTTGTTTATAATTAATTACTAATCTTCTCTTTTGCCAAGTTCTCTATCAAGCATATATAAGCCTTTATCTCCGACCATTTTTACTTTGTCAATTAGTTCAGAAAAGTTTGCTTCCTCTTCAACTTGTTCATCGACATACCATTGTAAAAAACTGATACTTGCATAGTCTTTAAGGTCAATTGCCATACTCATTAGATGGTTAATCCTTCTTGTAACTTCTTTTTCATGATTCAATGAAACTTCTAAAATTTCAAGAATAGATGAGAACTCATTTTTTGGAGATTCAAAGCCACGAATATCAACTCTTTCTCCACGATCATTTAAATAATCCATAAATTTTTGAGCGTGTTCTAATTCTTCACGAAATTGAACTTGAAACCAACGCTCAAATCCTTTTAGTGATTTTGATGCAAAATAGTTTTGCATCGCTAAATATACATGAGCTGATTCGATTTCAAAGTTTAGTTGTACATTAATTGCCTCAACAAATAATCTATCCATATTTAAATCCTCCTTATATCTTTTACTAATATTATATCTGAATAAAATATTTTAGCAAACGATACACTTACAAATTTTCATCATTAATTGAATCTAGATAGGCTTTTATCGGTTCGATAACTTTTTTAACTGTTCCATCTTCGAATGGATTGTCTAGATTAACCGCTTTTATTAGGTTAACAAAGCTTTTTGATCCACCTAAACGGCAAAGGCTAAGATAAGAAGCAAAAGCATCCTTATGGTTTTGTCTAGATTTAACCCAGTATTGGAAAGCTAAGATTTGTGCTAAAGTATAATCAATATAGTAGAATGGTGAACCAAAGATATGACCTTGGCGATACCAATAAGTACCCTTTTCAAGGAAAGAATCATCATCATAGTCTTTGAATGGCAAATATTTCTTTTCTATTTTTCTCCAAGTAGCTTTTCTTTCTTCCTTAGACATATTTGGATTAGAATAAATTTCATGTTGGAATTCATCAACTGCAACCCCATATGGTAAGAAAGAAATTGAACTATTTAAATGATAAAATTTATATTTTTCAGTATCTTCTTTGAAAAACCCATCAATCCAAGGCCAAGCTAAGAATTCCATGCTCATTGAATGAATTTCTGCAGCTTCATAAGTAGGCCAACGATAAGCAGGTATGTTTTCTCTGCTAGAAAAAACTTGGAAAGCATGTCCAGCTTCATGGGTTAATACATCTACATCATGGCTTGTACCATTGAAGTTAGCAAAGATAAATGGTGCTTTATATTTAGGGATATATGTGCAATATCCGCCTCCAGCTTTTCCTGGAACAGAATCAAGGTCTAATAAATCATGGTCTAACATGAAATTAAAGAATTCGTTTGTTTCATTAGACATTTCTTTATACATATTTTTAGCAATTGATACTTGCCATTCTTTATTACCTTTTGGAGTTGGATTTCCTGTCAAAAATGATAAAGATAAATCATAAGATTTAGGATTTTCAATACCAATTCTTTTAGCTGATCTTTTGGTTAATTCTTGAACTAGAGGAACAACATCACGATATATTTGTTCTCGATATTTTTTTACGTCTAAGTGATTATAATCAGTTCTTCCTAATCTATCATAGCCTAATTGAACATAATTATCGTAACCAAGTTCATGAGCTATTTTTGTTCTAACTTTAACCATTTCATCATAAATACGATCTAGTTGCTCTTCGTTGTTAGCGAAGAATTCTGATACTTTTAATTGAGCTTTATGACGAACATCACGATCTAAGTTTTGTAAGAATGGTCCCATTTGGCTTAGGTTATATGTTCCGCCTTGAAACTCTATTTTCGCAGCTGCGATTAGTTTTGAATATTCAGTATCAAGTTTGTTTTCTTGTTGAAGAAGCGGAATAATTTTCGGATCAAAAGTCTTTTGTTTTAGTTCAGCTTGTTTAAATACTAAACTTCCAAATTCTTTTTCAAGTAAATCACGATGTTTAGATTCTAAAATTTTTAAAGAAAAAATATTGTCATACTCTTGAAGAGTTGGAATATTGTCATTAAAAAAGTCTTGTTCTTTTTCATAAAATTCATCTTGCGTATTTAAAGAATTTCTAATAGAAACAAGCGTGATTAAGGAATCCATTTCATCATTTAAATCAAAAATAGTTTTTATTGCTTTGATTTCCTCGCCAACAGTTTTGTCTGTGCCGATTTGTTCAAGTTGTTCCTTGAGTGATTTTATAAATTCATCAAGGTTTGGTCTTTCGTACTTAAAATCTTTGAATTTCATATAGTTTTCCTCTCTAATTTTTGTTGTGACTTATATTTTATCATATATTTGAATCTTCTTCCACTAGGCTGACCTAAACAATTTTATAATTTGTTATATTTGTTCTGCGGTTTTTTCTTTTTTATTTTTAAGTTTTGCAAGTGTAAGAATCAGACCTAAGGCAATTGACAAAAATCCTGCACTTAATACTCTGTAGTTTTCAGGTAACAAGAATGTTATTGTATGTGCTGGAATCCAAAACAATGGAATAGTTTTTAACACAACAAAACCAAAGAAATTTTGCCAATCAATTCTATTGATTACATCTTTTCCTTTTACTTTAATTATTTGTTTGAGGTTACCATTACCTAATTCGATAAATGTGTCAGTGACTCTGTGCAAAATCATGAAGGTTGGTGCGAAAATGACATTCATGAATAAACTCACTGTGAATGCAATATAGATATTATTAGCTAAATTATCCACAGAAAAGCTAGGTAGTAAACCACTATTAATACTAGATTGAACGCCTTGGTCAAATATTTTAAATGCCAGGACGAAAACCATTCCTAAAAATCCCCAGATTATAAAGCGATATAATAAACCAGTTTTAGAAAAATAGTTTTTGTTTGCTATTCTAGAACCAAGCATCTCACCATAAGTTGCTAGTATAGCGGTTTTTATAAATCCCATTAAATATGGAAAGTTAGAACTAGATTTACCAATAAAACCTCTTGTAAAAGGTATAATTAACAGACTTATAATAACTAAGAAAAACACTATAAATAAAAAATCCAATTTTTTCATAATCAACCTCCAATTTTCAATTATAACATTTAAACTATATAAATTACTAATACATTATTGAAGAAAACTAGATGAAGTCAAAATAAGTATATATTCATAACTAAATAGATATATGAAGTTTTTATTTTTTGTAAAATGTGGTATAATAAAAGAAAAATAGGAGGATATATTATGAGTCAATATCATGAACCGTATGAATTATTAAGTGAAGAAGCGAGAGAAATTACTAGAGCTATTAAATCTCTTATCGAAGAATTTGAAGCTGTTGATTGGTACAATCAAAGAGCTGATATTACAAAAGATGAAGAGTTAAAGGCAATTCTTATTCATAATCGTGATGAAGAAATTGAACATGCTGCTATGGTTTTAGAATGGCTAAGAAGAAAAATGCCAGCTCTTGATAAAGAGTTATTAGATAACCTTTTCAAAAAAGGTAAAATTGCGGGGCATCATCACGAATAATATTATTCGTATTTTCTGCTATAAAATGTTAACATAGTTAAAAAAACCGTTTTATATTATTTCTTGTCTTGTTTAAAACTAAATCAAGGAAGTAATAGTTATAACGGTTTTTTTGATGTGTACTGTTTATTTATTCTATCAAGTTGGAGGTTAAAAAAAGATGCCGTATCAAAATAAATATCTAGAATTGCTGAGTAAAGATTACCCAACTATTCAAGTTGTAGCTTCGGAATTAATTAATCTTAGCGCAATACTAAACTTACCAAAAGGAACAGAAATATTTGTTACAGACATTCACGGTGAATATGATGCTTTTAATCACTATTTAAAAAATGCATCTGGTATTATTAGGGAAAAAATTGATTTAATCTTTCCAAATCTAAGTGAAGTGGAGAGAAATAGACTTGCTTTCTTTATTTATTACCCAACTGATATGCTTAATAAGTATAAGGAAAAGCTAAATGGTGAAAACTATCAAAGGCTTATTAATCAACAATTATCTTATATGATTTTACTTGCAAAAGAAATTGTAACAAAATACACTAAAAGTAAAGTTAGAAAAGCTTTACCTGAAGAGTTTTCATATATCATTCAAGAATTGATATTTGAATCTAGTTCTCATGAAGATAAAGAGAGATATTATCAAGCTATTGTAGAAGCCATATTTATGACAAAAAGAGAAAGTAAATTTATTTTACAATTATCTAGATTCATTCGAAAACTAGCGATAGATCAATTGCATATCGTTGGAGACATCTTTGATAGAGGGCCTTTGCCACATTTGATTATGGAAAAACTAGCAACAATGAAAAACGTTGATATTCAATGGGGAAACCACGATATATCATTTTTAGGCGCTGCTAGTGGATCAAAAGTTATGGTAGCTAATGTCATTAGAATAGCTGCTAGATATAATAACTTAGATTGCTTTGAAGATGGATACGGAATTAACTTAATTCCACTTGCTAGATTAGCAGAAAAATATTATAAAAAAGATGATTGTGAATTATTTCTACCTAAGGGGTATAACATTAATTATAATAAAACAGAAGATCAGTCATTTATTGGTAGAATTCATAAAGCGATTTCAGTTATTCAGTTTAAACTAGAACGTGATGTTATTGATCGTAAACCTGGATTTATGCTCGAAGATAGATTATTATTGGATAAGGTAGACTTTAGCGATAATACAGTTGTAATTAAAGGTGTTAAATATCCTTTACTAGATACTAATTTTCCAACAATTAACCCCAAGAAACCATATGCTTTAAACAAAGATGAAGAAGAAGTTATTAATCACTTAACTCAACTGTTCTTACATAATGAGATGTTACAAAAACATGCTCGTTATCTAATGCAAAATGGAAGTATGTATTTAAAATACAATGGAAATCTTTTGTTTCATGCAGCAGTTCCGTTAACAGAAGACAGAAGGTTCTTAGAACAAGTAATTGACGGGGTCGCATATTCTGGAAAGGCATTGTTTGATGAATTTGATCGTTTAGTTAGAAGTGCTTTTTTGAATCGTTATGAAAAAGATAACTTTGATAAAGATTATTTTTATATTTTATGGCAGAGTGCAGCTTCACCTTTATTTGGTAAAGATTCTATGAAAACCTTTGAAAGATATTTTATTGCTGATAAGAAGACACATAAAGAAATAAATAATCCTTATTATAAATATCGATTAGAAGAAGATGTTTTGAAGATGATTTATGATGAATTTGGTTTAAACTTTAATAAGTCTAAAATTATAAATGGACATGTTCCTTTAGACATTACTAAGGGTGAACAAGTTGTTTTAGCAAATAAAAGAATATATTCCATTGATGGTGGAATGAGTAAAGAATATTCAAATAAAACTTCGATTGGTGGATATAGTTTAATAAGTGACTCTCATGCTTATTTTCTAGTTTCTCATGAAAGGTTTGATACATATCATTCTTTAATCGAGACTGAAAAAGATATTGTATCTGTAACAAGATCAGAAGAATTAAATTCAAGAAGAACATATATTTATGATACAAATAAAGGGAAAGAGATTAAAGAGATAATCAATGATCTTTATCAACTTTTAGATGCGTATCGATCTGGTATGATTACTGAAAAAAAATAAAGTGTTAAACTCATCTATAAATTAGATGAGTTTTTTATTTTTTTCTAAAAAAATGGGGAATCATAAATGATTTATTTAAAAAAACTATCAAAAAAGCACTGAATTTTGACAACTTATAGTATTTAAATGCTATTTATGCTATAATACCTATCACCAAAATTTTGAAAGTATTATTTTTTTATTTATAAATGTAAGCGCTTAGAGGGAGTTTTTATGTTCGAAGGAATTATTTTAGCAGGCGGATACTCTTCTAGATTTGAACAAAACAAGATGTGTGTATGGTTTAATGGCAAACCTTTGATATTACACACAATTGAAACTATGCTTAAAGTTTGTAAAAAGGTTTATGTGGTTACAGGATATTATCATAAAGAGATTTCTGGTGTGTTAGCTGGAATAGATAATGTAGAGATTGTTTATAATAAGTCTTTTGATGAAGGAATGTTTTCATCAGTCAAAGCAGGTGTGCGTCATGTAAAACATGATTTTTTTATAATACCTGGTGATTACCCTTTAGTTGAAGAATCAACATACAAAATTATAATTAGTGGACACAAGACTTTAAGGGTTCCAAGTTATAATCATCGATTAGGACATCCGTTGTTTATGAAATACGAATTAAAAGAAGATCTTATTTTTAGTTACGCAAAAAGTTTAAAAGAATTTCGTAATCTTTATGATTATGAAATTGTAGAGGTTGATGATAAGTATATCCATGTAGACATTGATACAATACAAGATTTTAATAAGATAAACAGAAAGGAATGATGTTATGGAAGTTAAAGAATATGTGGTTCCAAAGAGTGTAGAGAAAACTTATGAACTATTAAAAGAAAACAAAGCAAATAAGTTGATTGCCGGAGGCGCTTGGATAAAGCTTTCAGTAAAAAGTGTAGACAAGTTAGTTTCTCTTGATAATTTAGAATTAGATTATATTAAAGAGGGAAATTCTTATATAGAAATTGGAGCTATGACTTGTTTGCGTAAGATTGAAATTAATAAAGCAATTCAATCTTTAGGGTCTGGAATACTTAGTCAATCTATTAGTCATATCATGGGGATTAATATTAGGAATATCGCTACTATTGGTGGAAGCATTATGGGTAAATATGCCTTTAGCGATATTTTGGTTGTCCTTTTGGTATTAGATGCAAAAATTAGTTTTTATAAATTGGGTGAAATATCAATTTATGATTTTATGGAAATGAAGAGAATTCCTGAAGATATCTTATTAAATATCAGAATTGATAAACAACAGAAAGTCGGATATTTTAAGAAAGTTTGTAAAACTCATTTGGATTTTGCAATGATAAACATTGCAATCACCAAAAATAGTGTATATAAAATAGCAGTTGGTTCAAGACCTAGCGGATCTGTTTTAGCAATCAATACTGCAAACTATTTAAATTCTAAAGAAACAATTAATGAAGAAGTACTTAATGAAGCTGTAACAATTGCTCTAGAGGAAATAACAGTTGGAAGTAATTTTAGAGCTTCAAAAGATTATCGTGAAGTTTTACTTGGTACATACTTAAAACGGGGAATACGTGAGGTGTCAAAATGAAAATTGATTTGAAGATTAACGGGCAAAACAAGACTTTTCTAGTTGAACCTAATGAATATTTACTTGAAGTTTTACGTCGTTATGATTATCAAAGTGTTAGAAGAGGCTGCGATAACACTAGTTGTGGTGTTTGTACAGTTTTGCTAGATGGTTCACCAGTTCCTTCTTGTTCAGTGTTAGCGGTTAGATGTGAAAACAGAGAAATTACTACGGTTGAGGGTATTGAAAAAGAAGCGGAAAAATTAGCTAAATATTTTGGTGAATTAGGCGCTGATCAATGTGGCTATTGTAATCCTTCAATGGCTTTAACTGTTTATGCTTTAAAAAAGGAAAATAAAAATGCTACAGAGGAAGAAATAAAGAATTATCTTGTTGGTAATCTATGCCGCTGTACTGGTTATGTTGCGCAGAATGAAGCGATTAAGAAGTATTTAGGTGATGAATCATGAAAGTAGTTAATAATTTAGTTAAGTCAATAGATGGCTTAGGAATTATGAAAGGTAGAAAAGCCTTTACCGATGATTTTTCTGAAAAAGATACGTTGATTATTAAGGTTTTACGTTCGCCTTATGCATATGCAAGAATTATTAGTGTTGATGATGAAAAAGCAAAAAAACTTGAAGGCGTAGAAATGATTTTGACTCATAAAGATTTTAAACGGATACCTTTTACAAGAGCTGGGCAAGGTTATCCAGAACCTTCGCCACATGATAAATTTGTTCTTGATGAATACGTAAGATATGTTGGAGACGAAGTTTTAGCGGTTGTCGGAAGAAATGATGAAGTTTGTAAAAAAGCTCTTGATTTGATTAAAGTTGAATATGAGGTTTTAGATGCTGTTTTAGATTTTGAAAAAGCTAAAGATAATCCAATTATTATTCATCCGGAAAAAGAAATTCATGAGATGTTTGATATTGGTTTTAAACCTGAAAGAAACATAGCTGCTAGTTATGGGATGGAAATTGGAGATGTGAAAAAGAGCTTAGAGGAAAGTGATTATGTTATTAAAGAAACATTTTACACTCAAGCTCAAGCGCACGTAATGCTGGAGCCTCATACTGTTAATGCAAGAATGGATTATCAAAATAGATTAGTGCTATATAGTTCAACTCAAACACCTTTTCATATTAGAAGAATAATTTCTCAAGGATTAGAAATTCCTTTGTCAAAAATTAGGGTTATCAAACCTAGAGTAGGTGGGGGATTTGGCGGAAAACAGGCAATACATGGTGAAATGTTGGTTGCTTACGTTACTTATAAAACTGGGAAACCAGCGAAAATGGTTTACACGAGAAAAGAAGTTTTTGAATCTTCTTATTCAAGACATCCGATGCGGGTAGATTTAGCTCTTGGAGCGGATAAAGATGGCAATCTAAAAGCTATAGATTGTGAGGTGTTGTCTGATACAGGCGCTTACGGAGAACATGCATTAACAGTTTTTATGGTAACTGGTTCAAAGGTTTTACCTTTATATAATAAAGTAGATTCTGTTCGATTTGCTGGTGATATTGTTTATACAAATCATACTCCGGCAGGAGCATATCGCGGGTATGGAGCAATCCAAGGTAATTTTGCTTTAGAGTCCGCAATTGATATTCTTTGTGAAAAGATGGGAATGGATCCTATTTTGTTTCGACAAAAAAACATGATGAAAGAAAAAGAAACTTCTCCGATTTTTGAAATCATGGGCGAAGGCACCGCTGGTACAGCAATGATTATGGAGACGTGTAAACTTGATGAGTGTGTAAAAAAGGGAATAGAACTAATTGGTTGGAAAGATAAATATCCAAGAATTGAAACAAAAGATAAAATTAGATCAGTTGGTATGGCTATAGCTATGCAAGGAAGCGGAATACCATATATAGATATGGGAAGTGCAACGATTAAACTGAATGATGATGGATTTTATAATTTGATGGTTGGTGCTACTGAAATTGGGCAGGGTAGTGACACGGTGTTAACACAAATTGCAGCTGAAGAATTAATGACAGATGTTGATAAGGTAGTAATTTATTCTTCTGATACTGATTTAACACCATTTGATGTAGGTGCTTATGCATCTAGTAC
>JBAYZV010000008.1:0-24181 GCA_041672325.1 Candidatus Izemoplasmatales bacterium | reverse complement strand
TGGTTTAAGCATATTTAAACTCTTAAGAAACTCATTTTTCTTATTTAAAACTAACTTTTACATTTTCTCTTTCTTTTTCATCTACACTAAAGTATGGTTCTTGTTTAAAACCAAACATACCAGCGATAATATTAGTTGGAAACATCTCTATTTTATTATTTATTTCCATAACATTATCATTGTAAAACTGACGGCTAAAAGCAATTTTATCTTCAGTTTCATTTAATTGTTCCATAAGTGACTTAAAATTTTCGTTAGCTTTTAAATCTGGATATTGTTCTTGAACAGCAATTAAACGGCTAAGTGCACCTTCTAATCCTTGTTCAGCTTTAGCAGCATCTCCAACACTACCAGTTTTTGTAGCGTGACTATACATGTCTCTTGCTTCAGCGAATGCGCCAAAAATTTCACTTTCATGTTTTGCATAACCTTTTACAGTTTCAACTAAGTTAGGAATCAAATCGAAACGTCTTTTAAGTTGGACATCGATTTGACTCCAACTATTTCTTACTTTATTACGTAAATTAACAAGTACATTATAAGTTTTAATTAAGAAACCAACAATAACTAAAACAATAAGTGCGATTACTCCTAGGGTTATGTATAACCCTGTGCTAAGTGTGTAAATTGGAATCATTTTTATTCTCCTTTTAAAATTCATTATTATTTAAATACATTATAGCATAGCTTAGAAAAAAGTAGTGTATTTATCGACTTCTTCCTCCGCCGCCTCCGCCGCCAAAACTAGACCCTCCACCAAAACCTCCACCACTACCACTGCTTGATGAACTGGCTTGAGTAATTTTTCTTGCGGCATTTATTCTAGCATTAGTAACAGTGTGATTCATAGAAGTTAGTCCAAATCCATAATAAAAATAAGAACGGCCATAACCTAAACCTAAATAAGTTGATTGATTAGCGGTAATATCATCCATAGGAAGTTTTACTCGAAGTTGTTCCATTACCTTATCAGCACATTTTAAACTAACTGCATAGACTAAATAATGTTCCCAAACGATAACTCCTGGTATTGGGTAATCATCAAAATTACCAAAATCTTCTAAGAAATTTTTGAATGCATCCCATCGAACAAAACTTTCCATACTTTCAACACTTCGTTTTGTCTTAAAAACTGAAAAATAAATAAAATATGTAAATGAGAAAGCCACTAATATAATGTAGCTCAAAGCATTACTTAATGTAATGGTTGTAACGGAACCATATATTAAACTAAATATGGCAACACTTAAAATTATAAGTAATGGGAAAAGCAAAAACCTTAAGGTCTTGTTTTTATAAATTCTTAAGTTCGGATCAGTAATTAAAATATTTTTAGTCGATAGTTTAATTTTGTCTTTAAAACGTTTTGCATCTTCTTCAAAACGTTTTGCTTGTGCAAGGTCATTTATCCCATATGTTTCAATTTGTTTTGTTGTAACACATTTTCCATCACCAATAGTTCTAAAAAACCAAGTAATCAAATGTTGTTCATGTGGTAATAAGGAAGTAGTATCAGCTTCTTCAACTAATGTTAAATTAAAATCAGCATTATCACTTGTTAAATCTGTAGATTCATAATCTATTTCAATGATTTTTCTTCTAATTAAATCTAATAAAGTTGCAGTTATGTCTTCATCATTATTTTTACCTAGATAATAAACATAACTCATCTCAGCTGGTGTTTTATCATCAGGTAGTTCTCTTAAATATTTACCTTTAAAACTAGTTTCATGAGGTGTAAAATATTTCTTATTATTTCTAACTAACATCAGCAATAAGAAAATAGCTACAACTACCGATAAGCCTAAAATAGCTTGTGTTATTTTAATTCCAATATTACTATAGGTTAATAACTTAGCTTGATAATCTAAAATAAGTTCTTTATTAATGCCATCATTTATAAAAACATTGTTTTCTGAGATATCAGGAAATATTTCTTTAGGCATTAATATTCTAAATTCTAAAAATTCACTTTTATGCATATTACTAAAATAAATTTTTATTGTGTCGTTATCTATTTTTTCTAAATCACCATCACTAATTCCATGTCCGAAAATATAAAAATCTTCAGAAGGACTTGTATTAGTTGGCAGATTGATAGTAACTGTTCCATTTTTAATTTTACTCTCTGCATATTCTAATAATACCCAATTTAACTCAGATATGTCTTTATACTCACTTACAGCACCTAAAATCGTATATTCATATTCAAAAGTTAAATCTCCACTTAAGCCACCTTCATAACCTGTATCAATAAAAATTGATTCACAAAAATCACTGTAAGGTTCACACCTAACTAATTCACCAAGTTCATCATAATCATTACGCCATGAATAACCGATGTCTATAATATCAGTAATATCTATTCCATCCCTACTAACACTTACTTCTACATTTGAAGAATCAAATGTAGCTGTATTATTTATGCTTTTTGGAAAATTATAGTTATCAGGAAATTTTTGAAAGGCAATGTCTCTAAAACGAACTCTGTAGTCTTCGTTATATGTCATATCCCATGTTTCACTAACATGCATATTACCCGATTCATCTAAGTTAATAGTAGCGTTATAACTTTCAATGTTAATATCACTTAAGGAATCACTACTAAACAAAACAATTCCTATAACTATAAAAAATGTAATTGTAATAAAAAAAGTTAAACCAGTAAATTTTTTTACAGCACTATTCATGATATTCCTCCTGCAATTCTTTCAAAATTGATTATACACTATTTTTATAATAATCACTTAATAATATAAAAAAAGATTTCTCTTTTTGTTTGTCTTCATTCGATTTATCTAGAAAATTCTATTTACACAAAATATTATATCATCTCATATCACATACATAGAATCATCAAACAAATATTCACACAAAAGTAATATTTCGCTATAATCAATTAAAAAGACATTAACTAATTTGTAATATAATGTTCCATGCCAAAATGTCACATAATCGTCGTGTTATGGTTTGTATATCATTAATTGGAGTTGCTTATGATATGGCTCATTATTAGTAATCCTAAAACTCCTATAAATTTGCTCTAATAATATCAATTTCATTAATTGATGAGGAAAAGTCATATTAGAAAAAGACAATAATTTATTTGCTCTATCATAAACATTCTTGCTTAAGCCCAATGAACCACCTATTACAAAAGTAATATCAGATGATTCGTAAGAAAATACATTACTAATCATTTCTGATAATTCTATACTATCTACTTTTTTACCTTCAATTGCTAAAGCAATGACATATTCATTGCTTATTTTTGATAGTATTCTTTCTCCTTCTTTGTCCTTAACTATTTCTTCATCTTTTTCAGATAAACTTTCAGGAGCTTTTTCATCAGCTACTTCAATTAATTCTAATTTACAGTATCTGCTAATTCTTTTACTATATTCTTTAATACCTTCTTCTAGGTATTTTTCTTTTATTTTGCCTACAGTTACTATTCTTATTCTCATAAATCCCCCTAAAATTACAAATTCATTCAAACTCTTCTATTCTTATCTTTTAACAAGTCTAATTATTTTTTTATTATAATCAATAATATTATCTTCTTTCATTAATTTTAATTCTCTAGACAAAGATTGTCTAGTGACATTAAAATAATTTGCTAGTTTTTGTTTTCCACTAATCTTAATTCTATCAACTTTCTTTTCAATTGATTCATTATAAATATACATAAGAATCTTATCTCTTAAACTTTTTTGCATTAATAACTTATTATGATGATTTAGTTTTAAAGCTTTATTAGATAGTTCTGATATATACTTCTCTCTAAACTCTTTATTATTTTCTATAAGTATATTAAGATTCTTTTTATCTAAAAAACAGATAATTGAATCTGTTGTACAGATTAAATCACCTGAATAAAAAGGGTTGTTACTGTTGATTAAAAAATCACCGAAAAGATCATTTTTATTCAGTTCAGCTAAAACTCTTTCTTCTCCATTAATCGTGTAGTGTATAAGTTGTAATTTACCTTCAACAACATACCCTATACGATCACATAAGTCATTCTCATGAAACACTATTGTACTTTTTGGGTAACAACATTTTAGAGAAAATTTTTCTAATATTTTGTTATTAACTAAATCATTCATAAATATCACCATAACGGAACATATGTTACATATTTTTTATTAGATATAGTATATCATATTTATTGACGAAATGAGGACTATTACAATGAAAAAAATATTATTATTCTTACTACTAATTATTACACTAAGTATAACATCTTGTACCAACAATTCTGATGATATAAAAGTTCTTGTACCTAATGGAACACCTAGTATTGCTCAAAGTTTAATGGAATATCATCAAGATAATAACAATTATCAAATAGAAAGAGTCAGTGGACCAGCTCCATTATTAGCTGCTTTTACTAGTAAATCACATGAGATAATCATTGCTCCACTTAACCTTGGTGCTAATCTTTATCAAAAACAAAGCTCATATAAATTAGCTGCTGTTGTAACATGGACTAACTTTCAACTGATTTCTAATAATCCGATTGATTTAAACAATCTTACCGATAAAAAGATAATTACTTACGGAAAAAATGCTACACCTGAAATAATTATTGATTATCTTTTTTCACAAATCGATTCAAATATATCTATATCATATGAAGCATCTTCTGTTCAAGAAAGTTATCTTAAATTTTTACAAGAAGAAGATTCTTTAGCGATAGTTTCTGAACCAGTAACTACTACAGCTAAAGAATCTAATCCTGATCTTTATGTACTTGATTTAGCGGAAGTATGGACCACTTATACTGAGTATGAACTCTTTCCCCAAGCTGGTGTATTTGTAAGTGAGTCTTTAACTGATAGCCAAATTAAAACTTATCTAAGAGCGCTTGAATCATCTGTTAAATACACTTTAGATAATCCAGAAATTACCGCAAGTAATTGCAAATCCTTAGAATACCCATTTGATGAAGATATAATTAGTAAATCAATTACAAGTAGTAACATTGAATTTGTTTATGCTAATGAACAAATTGATGTTATATATGACTTTTTAGAAATGATTTTACTTAACAAACCGGAGTTAATAGGTGAAAGTATTCCTGATGAGGTCTTTATATGGTGAAAAACTATCGCAAGTATATTCTAGGCTCAATATCAATTATTATACTATTTCTTATTTGGGAAATAGTTTCTTTATCAATTGCTAATCAATACATTCTGCCTAGTCCTTTATTTGTTGGTAAAACATTAATCGATATTCTGATTGATTATCAGACTTATCAAATCATTAGCATAACATTTTTGCGTTTAATAGTTGCTTTTATCTTATCTTCTTTAATAGCTGTTATTCTTGGAATAATAGCTGGTAACTATAAGTTCATAGATGAGTTAATGCATCCGTTTATCGTTATTCTAAGAACACTTCCTGTTGCTTCAATTATTGTAATTATTTTAATTCTCTTTGGTAATGAATACTCTTTATTTTTGATTACATTTTTAATGATTTTTCCAATTGTATACGAAGGAACAAAACAAGGTGTCTTAAATATACCTACAGAGCTTAAAAATACAATTGCAATGGAAACAAACAACAAATCAGAAATAATGTTTAAACTACATTTTCCTTTATCATTACCTTATATAAAAACATCATTACTCCAATCTTTTGGATTAGGGTTTAAAGTGATTGTTATGGCAGAATTTATATCCCAAACAACAAAAGGTATCGGTAACGAATTATTTAAAGGTAGTATTTCTATTCAATATGAAAAAGTCTTTGCTTGGACGATTATCCTAATTATTCTTGTTTTTCTTGTAGAGATAATCGTTAAGATTCTAAACAATAGAATAAGTAATAAGCCTAAAATCAACTGATTTTAGGCTTTATTTTTTTATATTCTTTCCTTTGCTGTATAAGTTGTATGTAACAACTCATGTGCTTTATGTCCGCCTGGTTTACCAAGGTAATCATCATAAAGTTTCATTAACATTTCATTTTCATGTGACTTTCTCCTTGGCATACTAGCATCTAAATCATATAACGCTTTTTGTCTTTTCAAGAGAATATCTGTATGTCCGTGATGATATGGTTGTCCACCACCACCGATACATCCCCCTGGACAAGCCATGATTTCAATAGCGTGAAAATTACTCTTTCCATCTCTAATATCTTCAAGCAATTTTCTAGCATTACCTAAACCATGAGCAATACCAATATTTAATTCTAAATCACCTATTTTAACCTTAGCTTCTCTAATACCCTCAATCCCTCTTAATTGTTTGAAATCAACATTTTTAAGTTCTTTTCCAGTAATCATTTCATAAGCAGTTCTAGTTGCGGCTTCAATTACACCACCAGTGGTTCCAAAAATAGCAGCCGCTCCAGTTGACTCTCCTAAAAGATTATCGAAATCATCATCAGGTAATTTAGTAAAATCAATTGATGCTTCTTTAAACATTCTCGCTAATTCTCTAGTAGTTACAACATAATCAACATCGCTTAATCCGTCTTTGTTAAGTTCAGCTCTAGCAGCTTCTGCTTTTTTAGCAGTACATGGCATGATTGATACCATAACAATATCTTTAGGATCTAAGTTATTAGCTTCAGCGTAATATGTTTTAACTAAAACACCTAACATTTCATGTGGTGATTTACATGATGACGGAACATCAAGTAACTCTGGAAATTGATGTTCAATAAACTGAACCCATGCTGGGCAACAAGATGTTAACATTGGTAATGTTTTATTATTTTGTATTCTATCAACTAATTCTGTAGCTTCTTCAATAATAGTTAAATCAGCTGCGAAATTAGTATCAAACACTTGATCAAAACCAAGACGTCTTAACCCTGAAACCACCTTGCCAGTTAATATTTGTCCCGGTTCATACCCAAATTCTTCACCAATAGCAGCTCTAACAGCTGGTGCTACTTGTACTATTACATGTTTTTTTGGATTATTTAATGCCCTCCATACTTTTGGCGAATCATTTGTTTCAGTTAAAGCTCCAGTTGGACAAACAGAAACACATTGCCCACAAAATGTACAGCTAGTTTGATTTAAATCTAAATGAAATGCTGTAGCTACAACTGAAGTAAAACCTCTATTTAAAGCTCCTAAAACCCCAACAGTTTGAATATCATCGCACATTGTAACGCAACGCCTACACATAATACATTTATTGGTATCTTTAGTAATACCAAAAGAAGTAATATCTATCGGATGTGACATCTTTTCGCCTTGATAATGTATTTCTTTAATATTTAATTCATGAGCTAAAGACTGAAGCTCACAATCTAAATTTTTAACACAAGTTAAACAATCATTAGGATGGTTAGATAACAATAATTCTAAATTTGTTCTTCTACCCATAACAGCTTTTAAAGTATCAGTTTGTATTTTCATTCCATCATAGACTTCTTGAGCACATGAAGGAATTAATTTACCTGTATTTTCATCTTCGACAACTAGCACTTTTATTTACTACTCCAAACTCCTCTAAGTTTAAATGACAAAGAGTTGGAATATGAACACCTATTTTTTTAGCTGCCTCTAAAACTGTAGTTCCTTTTTCAACATTGATACTAATATCATTAATTTTTAATTGAACCATTTTATCGATTAATTTCATTTCTTTTCTCCTATGGTTTGATGATTGCATTAACAGGACATGCATCATAACATGTTCCACATGCAATACATAATGTTTCATCAATATAGTGAGGTTCTTTAACACTGCCCTCTATACAAGAAACAGGACAATTTCTAGCACATTTAGTACAACCAATACAAAGTTTTGGATCAATCGAATAAGTTGTCTTCTTAGTGCGATATGCATAAGCTTCATATTCTTCGATAAAATACTTCATTGTTGATAATACAGGGTTTGGTGCTGTTTGTCCCAAACCGCACAATGAAGTGTTTTTAATATTTTCTCCTAAAGTTCTTAGTTTTTCTAAGTCTTCAGGTTTACCTTGCATATTAACAAGTCTTTCTAATATTTCATACATTCTTTTAGTCCCAATACGGCATGGTGTACATTTGCCACATGACTCATCTTGAGTAAATTCAAGATAGAATTTAGCTATCTTTACCATGTCGTTATCTTCATCCATGATAATCATACCACCGCTACCCATCATAGCACCCATTCCAAGCAATGACTCATAGTCTATCTTTGTATCAAAATATTCTTTAGTAATAACGCCACCACTTGGTCCGCCGATTTGAATAGCTTTAATATCTTTACCTAATGGATGTCCACCACCAATATCATATATAATCTCTTTGAAAGTAGTTCCCATAGGAACTTCTACAAGACCGTTATTTCTGATTTGTCCCGCTAAAGCAAACACTTTAGTACCTTTTGATTTTTCTGTACCAATTGAACTAAACCATTTGGAACCGTTAAGAATAATCGCTGGTATATTAACGAATGTTTCAACATTATTCACTGAAGTTGGCTTTCCTCTAAATCCTGACACACTTGGAAAAGGAGGTTTTCTATTAGGTTCACCTCTAAATCCTTCCATAGATTTAATCAAAGCTGTTTCTTCACCACATACAAATGCACCAGCACCAAATTTTATTTCAATATCAAATGAAAAATCTGTACCAAAAATATTATTTCCAAGTAATCCAGCTTCTTTAGCACAATTAATAGCTTTATATAATCTTTCAGTAGCTACTACATATTCAGCTCTAATATAGATTAATCCTTGGCTAGCACCAATTGCATATCCAGCAATCATCATTGCTTCTAAGATTGAAAATGGATCTCCCTCTAGAATAGAACGATCCATAAAAGCACCTGGATCACCTTCATCAGCATTACATACAATATATTTTTCTTTCCCAGGTACTTTTCTTGTTAATTCCCATTTAAGACCTGTGGGGAATCCACCGCCTCCACGTCCTCTTAAGCCTGAATCTTTAACAATCTTTATAACTTGATCAGGAGTATATTCTTGCAATACTTTAGCTAAAGCAAAATAACCGTTATTCGCAATATAGTCTTCGATATTTTCTGGATCTATTTCGCCACAATTCCTTAAAGCTATCCGCATTTGCTTTTTATAGAAATTCATCCCAGAACTTTTTTCAATCATTTCAGTTTGATTTGGTTCTTGATATAAAAGTCTACTTACTACTATTTTATTTATTAAATGACTTTCAACAATTTCTGATATATCTTCTACTTTAACTTGAACATAGGTTATATCATCAGGTTCAATCTTTATGATTGGACCTTGTCCGCAAAAACCAAAACAACCAGTTCTTATTATTCTAATATCAGCTTTCAAATTTCTATTACTCATTTCTTTTTCAAGCAATTTAACAAGCATTTCTCCATCACTTGACATACAACTAGTTCCATTACAAACTAAAACATTAATCTTGTAGTCTTTTTTTTGTGGACACACTTTTTTCCATTCTTTTAAATCATTATAGTTATTTACTTTCATTTTCAATACTCCTATAATGACGAATAATATCGTCAACATCACTTGGTTTAACTTTACCATAAACCTTGTCATTAACCGTCATTACTGGAGCTAGTCCACAAGCTCCAATACAACGTACATCCTTAACTGTGAACAATCCGTCTGCACTAATCTCATTTTTGTTCGTACCAGTTAATTCAAGAACTCTTTGTAACACTTTATCAGCACCCTTAACAAAACATGCAGTTCCCATACAAACACTGATTATATATTTACCAACAGGCAATTCGTTAAAATATGAATAAAATGTCACTACTCCGTTAACTCGCGCCGCTGATAAATCAAGTTTTCTTGCAATGTATAACTGTAAATTCTGTGGCAAGTAACTAAATAAATCTTGCGCTTTATGAAGCACAAGAATTAAATGTTCTTGTTTTTTTCCTTCCAAAGAATCAATAAAATCATCCAATTTTTTTAATAATTCTTTGTCAAGTGTACTTGTATCTAAAATACTCTCTCTCATACTGCCCTCCATTCTATAAAACCTATAATTTAATTATAACAAAAAAGCCTTAAAAACAATACTTTTTTTTAAGGCTTTTTTAAAATATAATGTTAAGTTTATATCGCTATATAAAGCGATTTAGTAAATATTTAATGAATATTTATTTACCAAGATAGCATCTTAGCGATTTTATTTAGAAACCAGTCATATTTTTAAAACAAAATTATGTGTGCCTGAACACTTTAAATTTTTTTATTTCATAGTTATCTTCACTTGAAATACCTGCTTTTTGTAGTGCTATATTAATCTGTTGCTCAACCGAATCTATCCCCTCTAAATCCGGTAACAATACACCGCTTCTATTATTACAACTCACAATCACACCATAAATCAAAGGGTCTAACTCGTCTATACTTTTAACTAGTTCTGGTTTTGTTAGAACATCCACACTTATTTCTAAAAATGGAAGTTCTGAAAAAACAACTGGCGAAAACCTAGGATCTCTAACAGCTGCACTAACAGCATTCTGAACTATTTCTGAAGCTATTGATGATGTTACGGGTTGTATTGTACCAATACAACCACGCAATTGTCCATACTTATGAAGGGATACAAATACACCAGCTTTACTATCCTTCATTATCTTGGGAACATTGCTAAAATCACTATATTTCTTTTGATTCTTAAAATAATACTCTAAAGACTTCTTGGCTAAACCAACATATTCATCTTCTTCTTTTTTCTTTTCTTCTTTACCACTTTTCTTAATTTCTAAATCATGGTTATTAAGGAAAGATGCAACAGCGTATCCAACCCCAAAAGGCCCTTCGTATGATAAGAGTTCTGAAGATATATTATAATTATTCAACACTCCAGCCATTATCACAAACGACTTTAGCCCACACTCAGCTGCTTTATTACAAAAACCTTCCTCAAACTTTAATAAATCTTTTAACTTATTATCCTTTATTATCGACACAATCTTATTATCAAATTCTACTCCTTCTTTAGCATAACCATAAGGCCCAGTGCTTTTAAGTTTATGTGATAAATCCCCACTCGCTATGTAAACATATTTTTTATCACTTTCAGATATCACTTGATTAATTAATTCACCTAATTGAAAATGAGTCTTAAGAGCTAATCCTGATATTGATATTCTAACTAACTTAAAATTTTGATATTTTTGTTTTATAAAAAACAAAGGTATCATTGTCCCATGATCAAGCGCTGTTTGTTGTAAGCCTTCAGTTCCTGCAGGAAAACTATTCTTTTCTAATAAAAGATTTAATTTTTCAATAAACTGTTGATCATATTGACATTTAATTGACAAATCAGCTCCAAATTCTTTAAAACTTCCTTCTCCATATTCACCAGATGAAATCTGGATATAATCATAGTAACTTTTAGAATGTGGAGAAGAGATAATTATAGTATCTGGCTTGATGCTTAAAATCTCTTCACTTATTTTTTGATATGCTCTTACTGTGTTTTCAATCTTCTTTTCTTCGCCATTGCCAATGCCAGGAATTATCAATGGCGGGTGTGGTACAATATAACTCTTAGTTAATGACATTTTTTACCTCCTTAAATATTTCCAATATGGACATGTTTTAAACCTATTTTTTCACCTATTGTTTTTGCTTGTTTTAATATTTCTATATTTGTTGGATCAATATTACTCATTTTCCAAGCAGGATAAAATCTAGTAACATGCCAAGGAACATCATTAGATAAACAAGACGAAATAAACTCAGCTATTTTTCTTAACTCTTCTAAAGAATCATTTACTCCAGGAACAACAAGTGTCGTTATTTCTAAATGAACATGAGAATTATAAACTCTTATTATATTATCTTTAACCGGTTTTACTAAGCCACCACAATACTTAAACATAATCTTGTCATCAAACCCTTTTAAGTCGATATTAATCGCGTCTAGAAACGGTAGAATCAATTCTAAGGTTTCTTTAGACATATATCCATTAGTTACCCAGATATTCTTTAAACCATGCTTATGAGCTAATTTCATTATGTCATAAGCATACTCTAAAAATATAGTTGGTTCTGAATAAGTATAAGCTATTGATTTACATTTTTCTTTAACAGCAGCTTCTACATGTGCTTCAGGCGTTATCATTTCTCCAATAATGTCATCATGTGTTTGTGGATATTGTGAAATATCATAATTTTGGCACCATTTACATGTAAAATTACACCCTACTGTAGCTAATGAATAACTTCTTGTGTGAGGAAGATAATGATAAATGGGTTTTTTCTCAATTGGATCATTTCCAATAGCGATAGTTTTTCCGTAATTAAGTGTATATAAAATTCCATCTACATTTTCTCTTACCCTACATTTTCCCTTTTCTCCATTCTTAATAATACAATAATGATTACAGACTAAACATTTCACTGATTTATTAGCTAATTTTTGATATAGTAAAGCTTCTTTCACAAATTACCACCCCTAAATAAACAATAAGCAACAAGACTTATGAAGATAATCTTGTTGCTATTTTCTATATAAATATTATAATTCTATATTACACTTAGTAAACTATGATTACAATAGACTAAGTAATTTATCGTAAAGCTAATTTAATAATTCATAAATTTTTGCAACATCTTCTAAAACAAAAGTTGGTTTCTCAATATCACTTTTTATATCTTCTAACTTTGTTTCTCCGCTTAAAACTAATATAGTATCAATTCCGGCATTTTTTCCGCAAGCTATATCTGTATAGAGTCTATCTCCAACTAAAATTGCTTCTGAAGATTTATAACCTGTTTTCTCTAAAATTAAATCTACTATTAGTCTTTCTGGTTTACCAATTACTAATGGAGTTCTTTTAGTTGCGTATTCAAGCATTTTAGCAAATGCTCCACAATCAGGAACAAAACCAAACTTAACCGGGCAAACAAAATCGGGATGAGTTGCGATATATATTTTGCCATTTGTAATCAACTTAGATGCGACTTCTATCTTTTTATAATCTAACTCTGTGTCATAGCCTAAGATTACTCCATCGATATCTTCGCTTTCTTCAGTAGTAACCTTTATTCCAGCTTCTTTCATTTCTTGAACCATAGATTTTGTGCCGACTACATAAAATAAATCATTTATATGATTAGCTTTTAAATAATGAATAGTCGCTTGAGTAGAGGTAGCTACATTTGATAAATCACATTTTATACCTAAGTTGTTAATCTTTTTTACATAATCTTTACTACTTCTTGAAGAGTTATTAGTTAGAAATACATATTTTCCGTCATTTTTATTTATGTGATCTAATAACTCTAAAGCTTTAGGAAACATTACTCCATCTAAGTATAGTGTTCCATCTAAATCAAAAATAAATAGTTTCTTTTTTTTCAAGAGTTTTTTCATACCTAATATATCCATAAACCCACCTCTTCTATATTCACAAATAATACTTCAAATTATAACATTCAATTTATTTTTGTCAATCTAGGTAGATATCTTAAAATATAAGTGATGCAAAAATATTATTATTCTTTGAAAAAATATATTGACAAACATTACTATGCATTGTATAGTATTATGTATAAGGGGGTATTTGATGGATATACAACTTAAAAAAGGGCTACTGGACTTGATGGTACTGGCATCAATCAAATATGAAGATTCTTATGGTTATAAAATTATTCAAGATATTTCAACGATTATGGACATCAGCGAATCGACATTATATCCAATCCTTAAACGTTTAGAAAAGCAGAAACTTGTTAAAACATATAATACTACTTATAATTCACGGATTAGAAAGTACTATCAAATTAATCAGGATGGATTAGAAAAACTAAAGCAATCAATTGATGATTTTGATGAAATTAAAAGAATGTATACTTTTATAAAGAGGTAATGAAGATGAATAAAAGAATGTTTATCAGTAAATTAAAAAAGGAATTAAAGAATTATAAGAAAATTGATTCAGAAGAAATAATCTATTATTATGATGAAATGATTCAAGACGCTTTAGACGAAGGTCAAAACGAGAATGATTTCATCAAAAGCCTGGGCTCGATTGATTCGATTATCGGAAATATTATTAAAGACGGTGACTTTATAAAAGAAGTTAAATCCGCTAACAATAATTCTTTGATTAATATTGTTAGCACAACAGTTAGAGTGATAAGTTTGTTATGTTATTACTTTGCTTTATTCATTATAGGAATAATTTATATTTCCATTGTAATAGCTGGTTTTTCAGTAGTAGCACAGGCTGGTATATATCTAGCTGTTGATAATCTAGACACCATGGGTCAAATCGCTTTAGGAGCAGTTATGTTGGTTGGTCTTGGCATTGGTCTTATTGGTTTAGCTTTAATTAAGCATTTATTAAATAACACACAATCGATAAGACTTTATATCATTAGGAAAACAAAACAATTATTTAGTAAACAAAGGAGCCAATAATTATGAGTAAATTATTTAAATTCGGATTAGCATTTATTTTAATCGGCTTAGCAGCCGTTCTAATTATAACAAATCTAACCAATACACAAATATTTGGTTTAGAAGATGATAGTTATACCTTATATGAAGAAACTTATGATTATGATAGTTTCAATGAAATCGATTTTAACTTTCATAATCGCAAGGTATTTATTCTTGAAAGTGAAGATGATAATATCCATCTAAGCTACTATCTTCATGAAAAAGACACATTAGTGTTTGATGATTCAACTGAAAAGTTAGAATTATCAATCACAAGAAAATGGTACTTTAGTTTATTCTCAATGAATATTTTTAGTGATACAGACCATTTCTTAGTCTACTTGTATTTACCAACATCATCAAATATAAATATTGTTGATGTAGTTTCATCAAACGGTAAAGTTGAATTAACAACTAATAATAATTTTGAGAATATCAATCTAGCAACTTCTAACGGTGATATTATTATTAATAATTGTACTAGCAATAGCATCAGTGCTGATTCTTCTAACGGAGCTATAAAAATAGAAAACGTAATAGTAAATGGTTTAATCAACATGGATACTTCTAACGGTCCAATTACGCTTAATAATGTTGTCGCAGATCAAATTGAAGGCGAAACATCAAACGGTAGAATTTACGCTGAAAAAATCTTATCAGATAATATATCATTAGAATCTTCAAATGGTAAAGTATTCTTAGAAGCTATTGGAGATAAGGATTACTATAGAGTAACTCTATCAACATCAAATGGTGATAAAATATATGATGGTTTAGAAGTAGAATCAAGTTCAATTAATCTTTCCGGAGAAAAAATAATTAGGCTTGATTCATCTAATGGAGATGTTGAAGTTAGATTTGTTGAATAAAACAATAATAAAAATAAAAAACAAAGGTCTAATCAGTTTAAAGCTGAAATTAACCTTTGTTATTTTTTTATTCTTTTATAAACTGTATATTCTTTAAACCCAATTGGATAATCATCAATACTCATTACTTCAACATATCCTCTTTTTTTATAGAATCCTAATGCTTGAAATTCAAAAGTAGTTAAATAAAGATTTAAAACTCCTCTTTTTTTTGCATCTTCTTCAATTAAATCC
This sequence comes from Candidatus Izemoplasmatales bacterium, assembly GCA_041672325.1. Taxonomy (GTDB): domain Bacteria; phylum Bacillota_I; class Bacilli_A; order Izemoplasmatales; family Hujiaoplasmataceae; genus UBA2289. The sequence goes on along the minus strand of JBAYZV010000008.1, from coordinate 8,680 downwards.
ATTAAAACAGTAGCTATTTGTTGGCCACGATATTCTTTGTCAACAAATAGTATATTTATAAACAAATAATCATATTGATAATTACCATAAATACCGCCAACAAACATTTCATCATCTAAAGCTACAAATTGAACATCTATGACTTCGGAAGAAAAGTTAAGTGATTTTCTTAATTTTTTGTTTTCTTTCTTTAATACTAAATCATAATCTTCAATTTTCTTTCTAGTATTTTCGCCAGAATAATCATCTTCAGTAACATAATTGTTTAAATCTGTATTTAATAAAAATACATTATCTAACCCCTTAGGCATATCTTCAAGTTTCCCTTTTTCGATAAAACCAAGTTTTTTAAAATCATTAATTCGTTGAGGCATACTTGAATTATATTGAATACCAACCACTTTATCTTTATAGTAGTCGAATACATCATTTAATACAGTTTTTAAAGCTTCTAAATCTTTGTAATAGATACTATTAATATGGCACCAATCCGAAGCCATTTTTGTATGGCAAACACCTAATACTTGATCATCTAGGAAGATATAAAAATTTTGTTTATCTTTTTCACGGTAACCAGCTTGAGATTTATTAAATTCTTTTAATCTTCTGATAATCTCATCGTTATACAAAAAAATTTTATCTTCTATAAACTTCAATTCACTCATCTTGCTCACCTACCTTTTTTATTGATTTAATGCCTTAATCTTGTATATTATACCATATTTTGGCTGTTTTTAAAAATGCACAGCTTCACTTATAAAAAATAAAGATGGATTGATTTTTTAAAAACCTAATCCATCTTTATTCTATTTGCATTTTTAGTTTATCTAATTCTAATAAATATCGTTTATTTATAGCGTTGTATAAATGCACTTATATCAACAACATTAAGTAAAATGTTTTAAACATCAAGTAGTGGATCTCTATAGTTCAAATTATTGTAATAATTAGTATAAGTAGAATCATAATTCTACTATAATCAAATTGTAAAAAAAACAAATGATTACCATTATATTGATAACAGTTAACAAATAAATAATTCTTACAATACACTTTCAAATCTTAGATAGTTTTCAATCATAAGCCTTTAAAAATTTCATCAACTAATTCTCTAGCAAACTTATCAGCATCAACTTCAATCGACTGATTTATGTAAGTCTCTAAATCTGATTTAAAAGGGCTGTTATAATTATCAAAATCATCTTTCCATTGTTTAACTACTTCAACATCCTCTTTTAATTTCAATTTCTTCGTAAATAACTCAATCTGTTGCCTTTGATAGTGATGCCTTAATTCATGAAACACAACCAATAACAATTCGTTGTGTGGCGCATTTTTAACCCAAGTACCATTTAACAAAATATATTTTTCTAAAGGGTTATAAATTGATGTTAAATCTTTTCCTTTAAGAACACCATCTTCATCAATAGCATATTCTATTGGATCGATATCTAATTTTTTCGCTGCAAATATTATTCCTTGTTCAATCAGCATATCATTGTTCATTTTTATTTCCATCCTGTCTATATATTAATTATGGTAATAGATAATTATTACCATTAATACTATAAACCAAATTTGATAAAATTTAAAGGGTAAATATTTCAATTTCAGTATTTATTTTATATTTTTTCAATATTTAAGTGAAGTATAATAAAAAAGTTACTACAGATTATATATAACATTTGATTATATATTAACTATATCAGTCACTTATGCTGAAGAGGAATCCTATCAAATATCAACTAATACCAAATGGTCAACCACAAAGAAAATAAAACTTGGTTGTAATACAACCACTAGACTTTATGGTTATCATATTGAAAAGAAAATATTTACCATCAAAGAGGATAAAGTGAAAGTTGTTACATTCTTCTTTGATAGTTATCTTCAAGGATGGGTTATAAAACTATTATTGATATATTGTATGAAAAAGGAATTAAACAAACTTGTTGTGATCATACTCTTTATCTTCGATTTTCAATGATGCTTTTCTACGTTTTATGCACTTATCAAGCCGACTTTCTATCTCAGAATAATCTAGTTCAAAAGGGGTCACATTTTCTTTAAAAATGACGTAATTAATAAATGCAGATGCATTATCATAAAATGAGATTTTAGACTACTTTGGATGATATCTTTTACATCATGCATGATCAAAGTGTACTTTAACTAGTAGTAAAAATTATCTTAGTTATTCATTTTAGTTAGATTTGAAAACTCGCATTTATCATTAAATAAATACCGATAAAGTAATTCTATCGCTTTTCTTCTAACTTTTGCATAATCAGGTCTTCCAAAAAATGTGAGCACCAAATTTTAAATAGGTCTTTAAAATCACACTTCTTAAAATTGAAGAATGAAATTTTCTCTAAAATTTCTCCTTTTTTGATTTTTACTTCTAACCATCGAGATGCGAATCTTGCTTTAAGACTTCGAAAAAGAAAACATTTGCCACAAGCCACAGAGTATCTACCTGATTAGATCTATTTGAAGTCTTACATAAATTTATTCATTAAATTTATTTTTATTGCTTGTTACCTCAATAAAGCCTTCTGTATCAAAATTATAGCTTATATCATTGAACTCATCATTCAATTGAATATTTTGTATTCTTTGAATTTGTTTTTTAAAATAAGTCTTTCCATAATAATAAAATCTAATCTTAGGATATGCTGCCTCAATTTCAACTTTATACTCATCTAGCGCTGGTTCTCTAAAAACGAAATTAAGTCTAGAGCAACTCACAATATATTTGACTGTATAATTTTCATTATCATTTTTAATCAATCTAAACTTTTTTAAAATGGCATTAAATCCAGATAAGCTGGAAGTGCAGAGCAATCATTATGCTGCTGGATTGACGAATTGCACTGTTATGCTGATATTTGAGGTGTAGTGGTCAATCAGGAAAAAATGGGGAAGTTCTGGTAGTTGTATAGAAAAGTGTGGAATTTCGGGAATACCATATGTGCAATGAAATGCTATAAGGTGTAAAGAATGCAACACGGTACAAGAAAAACACCCACTAGAGGACTAATGGGTAATATCGATGAAGTTCTGGGTGTTGTAAAGAAAAGTGCGGACCTAGGTTGTTTAATCTTAGAGACGCACTTTGTTTTATTGTTGTAACTTGATGGTGCAAATTCAATGAAAAAATTAAGCCTTAACGCTATTTGTACAAAATGCAAATCTTCTATATAAATATATTAATACTAATTTGGCGTAGGAACGTGGTTTAACTAGTGTCCAAGCCCCTTGTCAATAATATGTGCGGTATGACTCTGAACTGCTTCCATTGTAGTAATTGTATCCAAAAGTAGATATCCAACCTGCGGGTTTTGACACTAGGTTTGAATACACTGAAATGTATCGATAATAATAAATTGCTTGACTATCAATAGTAGAAACAGTATTTGAAATTACGACTTCTAAAGTTGTAGAACTTGAAGTATATGTTATTGCCCCAGATCCTATAGCGGTGGGTAGTCTTATCCTTATTGCTCAATAAAGTGCCGGTAAAATATAGGCGAGGCGTGTTAAAATTTTTGGCCAAAATTCATTCTGTTAGACGATACTTAATATTAATCATTGTTCGAATTCATCAAGCGATTGGAAACACTTGATTCTTATAATTGACCCATTCTCCCAAAGATTTGTATCCGCCGATTTTATCCACACTATCTTTGGGTACATAGATTTTCATGGAGCTTGGCGTCCCAAAGAAAACGTTGGTACCTAGGAATGGTGGATTGTTACTTTTCACTGTTACTGAAACCAGGTTTTGACAGTTATAGAACGCCTGGTAACCAATCTTTTTGATGTCTGCCGGTATAACAATTGATTTCAAACCACTGCATAACAAGAACGCTTTCGGAGAAATGCTCTTGGTTCCATCACGCACAGTGATCGTTGTGTTTGAAGGCATCGTACCCTTATACTTATACAACATGTCACCCACATAAACAACCCCATCCGGTTGTGAATTATACCAAGCCGTTCCCAAAAATGCATCACTCCCAATTAATGTTCCTAAGACCGAAGAGTGTGCAGTGACAGAAGATAAATTGGTACAATTTTCAAAAGCATCGAAACCGACATTTACGATTGTACTGGGAATATAAACCGATTTGATTCCGATGCATCCATTGAAGGCGTTGTCGCCAATCTCAGTAACACCAAAAGCGGAACTAGGAAACGAGATTGATATCAAATCCTTACATCCGTAGAAAGCACCATCCATAATCTTCTTAACATCCTGCGGAATCGTGCTGTTTTTACATCCCAGAATCAATATTTGTGTCGTCTTATAGATCAAGCAATTAAGTTCAACATAAATCGATTCGTTAAAATTACTAACTTTTATTTCTTCTAGTCCGCTGCAATCTCCGAACGCAAGATATTCAATCGTCGTAACTTTATTGAAATCGATTGACTTTAAAGCGCTGCATCCAAAAAATGCTTCTCGTTCGATTTTTCTTAGTTTGCTTGAAGTACCACCTTCGAAAGTCAAGGCCGTCAGATTACTACAACCATAAAAAGCTGCAGTATCAATCGTGGTGACGGTATATGGAATCTTGGCGGTTTCTAGTCCTATGCAAAAATAGAATGCTGCATATTCGATGCTGTCCACATACGGAATGATACTATTCTTGCATCCTATCACCAATTTTGTCGTCCCTCGGATCATATCGCGCTCGATAACGCAATTACCAGAACTATAGTACTTATCATTCCCGGAATCAACTTTGATGGAAGTCAGATTATCACAATAAACAAAGACCTTAGATCCGATGCTTGTTACACTACTTGGAATTCGAATACTTTCCAAATTACGACAACCCGAAAACGCATACGATCCGATATTCATGATGGTATTTGGAAGAACAACACTTGTAAAACCACTGCAATCGGCAAAACCTGATTGTTCAACATATTTTACTGGGATACCAAGATACATCTCAGGGATAATAAGCACATTGTAAATCTCAGTTGTCCCTTTTCGTACCGAATATGCCGTACCCGAATCCACCAAAGTATAGTGTAATCCGCTCGTCGAAATGTTTTCCGCCCAAACTGCATATAGAACAACGTTCGCATCGTTTGTGGCGCTCAGGTTGATGACTCTTTCACCGTCATAATACTCGACTTCAGCATCTGAATCCAAGGCCCAACCTAGAAAGAAGTAATTGTTTTTTACAAATTGATTGATTTGCAGTACTTCCACAGCGTCATAGGTACATTGACTGTTCCCCATGGATCCACTTGTTGCTCCATTTCCATCATAAATGATGTAATAAGTGTTTGACGTCCAGACGGCATGGACCGTCATGCTAAACGTGACGTTATCAAAAGCCTGATCCCAATGCGAAAATGTGTATCCAGTTCGCTCAAATATCGGTTCAATCGCAAATGACCCATGTGCGACACTTTGGATGGCTTCGCCACTCACCAAACTGCCGCCAGTGCCATCGAAGGTTACACTTTCTTTAATTATATCCCAGACAGCATATAGGGTCACAGTTTTCCCATTATCCGAAGTCAGATTGATGACGTTGCCAAGATTAGAATATGCGATGTTTCCTTCTGGCGTTAATGACCAGCCGAGAAAAGCATGATTGGTTTTTGTGAACCCATTCGCTGTAACTCTTTGTATGGTGCCATAAACATGATTGCTAATTGTTGTTGACCCGGATGTCGAGCCGTTCCCATCATAAACAATCGTATACGTATGTGGTGTCCATACGGAATTGACGATTACATCGTCGGATACATTATTGAAGGTTCTATCCCAATTTGAAAATGAATAACCCATTTTACTGAATACCGGTGCAATCGCATCGCTTCCATGTTCGATAATTTGGATTGCTTCGCCACTGATCAATTCGCCGCCATTAGCGACAAAAGTAACAGAATAAAAATTGACTGTATATTTTGCTGTAATGATGATTTTTGTCGCACCCATCGTAGCTGGAATCGTTCCGGTCCAATTGCTAAATGTATATCCAACTCTCGTCGGACTAGTTGGTGGTGTTAACGCTGAAAGATTACTTCCATACTCATAGTTTATTGTTTGAAGTACCGTTCCGTCATAATCGATATATTCTACTGCATATTGATTGATGGTATAGGTTGCAGTAATGGTGATTTTTGTTTCACCCATCGTAGCTGGAATCATGCCACTCCAATTGCTAAATGTATATCCAACTCTAGTTGGACTCGGCGGTGGTGTTAACGCTGAAAGATTACTTCCATACTCATAGTTTAATGTTTGAAGTACCGTTCCATCAAAATCGACATATTCTACTGCATATTTGTTAATCGTCCATTTTGCATGCACCGTAATGTTCTCGTCCGAAATCGTCGTAAACGTAAAGATGTTTGTCAACTCGTTGTTAGAGTACCAACCGGCGAATGTATATCCGATTCTTGTCGGTTCATTCGGTGCCGAAACCACTGTTCCGTAGTCTTGCGTGATGGTAGATACCAATGTTCCACTATTACTGTTGAAAGTTATAGTATATTGATTGATGGTATAGGTTGCGTTTATGGTGATTTTTGTTTCACCCATCGTAGCTGGAATCATGCCATTCCAATTACTAAATGTATATCCAACTCTCGTTGGACTAGTTGGTGGCGTTAACTCTGAAAGATTACTTCCATACTCATAGTTTGATGTTTGAAGTATCGTTCCGTCATAATCGACAAATTCAACCGCATATTGATTGATGGTCCATTTCGCATAGACAGAAGTATTTTCTGTTGGCATTGTTGTTGCAACAAATTCGTTAGTTAACATATGTTCATCTAGATACCATCCGCAGAATGTATAGCCGACTCTATCGGGAATGGGAAGCGTGATAGGTGTCCCTTGTTGTGCTGATATGGGACTTAAAAAATCACCATTTTCCACACTAAATGTAATAATATATAATGATACTTGAGAATTAGTAGTGGTGGATTCAATATTAGAATCTGTGGTAACGCTTGATAAGGTAGACTCATTTTGTGTTGTTGTGTTTGTCGATGAAGTTGACCAGTCGCACCCCAACACTCCAAGTACTAGAAAAATCTGCAAAAAGCCAAAAATTAGTTTCTTAATCACTGAATAGTTCCTCCTATAAATAAATAATAATATGCTGATTTCAAACGTTATATTTTTTTTAAAAACACCACATAAGGTGCCATCTATCATAAAATTGCTTGAGTTCATAATTGCATCATTTTCAATCTCAAGGTCTATAAATTAAGGATCATCCATTAATTTATCGTTAGGTCTGTAATACTTTCAATTTCATTTTTCATATTTATATTGTATATTGCGTCTCTTTACTTATCTCATTATTTATTTCATCTATCTAGTCTTTTTGATAGGCGTGTCCAGTTTCATGAAAGTCTGTCTTAATTACAGCAACTTTAGCGTTTGATAACCAATACTGATTAAAAAGAATCAGATTAAGCTCTGGTAAATACATAGAATTCCTGGGGTTTTTTAGAAAATTACTATCCACGATTTCAATTACAATATTTTCTATTTCAAATATCTTTTATGCATATATTACAGCGTGGATTAAATTAATTTCTAGAACGGTATTCATCAACGAATAATGTTATTTACATATTTCGTTTCATTTTATCATAGTACAAATAAATTAACAATCAAATATTAAAAATCAAAATACAATAATTCACGAAAAAAATACACCTACTCTAGTTTACTCTAGAAAAGGTGGTTTTTGTTATCGATTTAGTTGTTCTTGGATGATTTTCTTAACTTCGGAGAGCGAGGATCATGTCTGCATTTTGCTGTTGAGGCTATAAACTCGTGGACGATCCATTCAATCTTGCTTTGATTCGACCTCGCCTCTGAAAAATACTGTCCCCAGTATGATTTGGGCTTATTCTTGAAAAAAGACACATTAGCATTTTGAATTTGTAGCAAGAGTTTTCCGCTATTGCCATGTGAGGAAGAAACACAAAATGAAAACATATGAAAAACCAATTCTTATACATTTTTGAAATATTGTAGCAAGATTTCAATGTGCTGAAACTGAAAAATCAAATAAATATACCATTAGCTTGTAATGTCACCTCTATATTTCTTCTTCAAAACCTATTTAAATCTTCTAAAGTTATTGCTCTTTCGCTTGGAACACTGAAATGCTGAACTATCTATCTACAAAAGGTAAAATCATTAGCAGACTTAATTCAAACAATTGATAAGTACATCTATTGGTATAATCATGAAAGAATTAAACTAACATTAGGTTGGTATTCTTTGATTCAATATAGACTCACGAATCAATAAATGATACAATAACTACAAAGAACGAAAAGTACAAGAAAATGGTATCAGTTCACTTTTTAGCCATTTTTCACATACAACCAAACATCTCTTTGGTTCCTTTTTTTGAATATAAACTTAAAAAACTTAATATAAACACTGAATATATCAAGGTATATATTCATTTTCTTACATATCAATACTTTTTATTCTGCTTTTAAACCCATTATCATTATTTAATTAAAAAAACTACTACCGCAACAAAAAAAGAGAATTTAATCAATCCTCTTTTCTTCTTTTAAGTTATTTTTTACTAATTCTTCTTTGCTCTAGGATGAGCATTATTATATTCTTCCTGTAACTTCTCTTTTGATACTTTAGTATATATTTGAGTTG
>JBAYZV010000007.1:0-24430 GCA_041672325.1 Candidatus Izemoplasmatales bacterium | reverse complement strand
AAAAATGGTATAATTTCTGCATGAGAACATCTCTCTTTCTTGGGAGGTACGGTGAATCATTGCAGAATCATTATACCACAAGGGCTGAGGTGTTCTCTGTTTTCATTTAACTTTACAATACGAAAATCGAAAAAAGGAGATCAACATGAAAACAGGCAAACCAAAAGATAAGAACAGCACGCAAGAGCTGATCGGTATAAGAGCATTTTCGAGAAACGGATTAATGACAAGCAAGGGCGAGCTTGTCTTTTTTGTTGTCAATCCGACCAATATATCGGTTTTGTCTCAAATCAGCATCGCCGTGAAGGTTCGGCATCTCATGCAATTGCTGACAGCACAGCCCGACTTGGATATCATCTGTATGGATGACAGCGAGTGTTTCGAAGATAGCAAGGAATACCTGAAACAGCGGTTAAAGGATGAAGAAAACTCGAAGATCAGAGCCTTGCTGCAAAAGGACTTGGCTTTTTTGGATGAAATTCAGGTCAGTATGTCCACAGCGCGGAAGTTTATGTTTGTGGTTCGGCTTAGAAACGAATCGGAGGAGCAGAGCTTTTCTAACCTCAACCGTATTGAAAAGGTCATTGCCGAACAGGGCTTTGAGGTCAAGAGGGCGTCAAAAAGTGAAATCAAGCGGTTCCTCTCCATTTATTTCGGCAGGACGGCCGCGGACGATGAGCTACCCGACTTTGATGGTGAATTTGCGTATGTGCAGGTTCAACCTGATTTGTCCCACGAACCTGTACAGGCGGGCTCTGGCGAATCCGAACGCAAGCCGGACGCGCCTGTACCCAAATGGGTTATCCCCGACGGAAGGAGGTAAGATGATGCCGGTAAAAAAGAGAAAAATCCCCGCACCGGCAGGCCGTAAGGAAGCTCTCATCAAGGATTTTTTCAATCTGATTGCGCCCTCCGTGATCAAATTTGCCCCCGACCATTATATTGTGGGCGACACTTATCGCAGCGTATGGGCGATCAGGGAATACCCGCCGACTACAAGTGACCAAGCGATACTCTGCCGGTTCGGGGAAAAGGAATCGGTCACCCTGCACATTTATTCCCGGTTCGTGGACGCGACCGAGCAGCGAAAAATCATACAGAACGCTACACGTAAAAACCGTTTAATGTCGGGCGGCACGGATATACAGGAAACGGTTGCTGCCGAGGGGAACTTGGGCGACGTGATGGAATTGCTGTCCGGCATGAGAAAAAACAAAGAACCGCTCCTGCACTGCGCCGTTTATGTAGAACTGATCGCCCGGGACTTGGATAAACTCAAGGAACTGCAATCAGAAGCCAACATGGAGCTGACCAGAGGAAAAATCACCGTCGACCGCCTGACATTACGGCAAAAAGAAGGTTTTCTCGCCGTACATCCCTGCGGCTTCAATGTGTTTGAAAAACAATTTGAACGTGTCCTCCCGGCGTCCTCCGTGGCTAACCTATACCCTATAAACTACTCAGGAAAGACTGATCCGAAAGGATTTTATGTCGGACGAGATAAATTTGGTACGAACATCATCGTGGACGTAGACCGGCGCGCCGATGACAAAACCAACGGGTCAATCCTCATATTGGGTAACAGCGGTCAGGGTAAAAGCTATCTGAATAAACTGCTGCTCACCAATATCCGGGAGAGCGGCAAAAACATTGTGCTGCTGGATCCTGAAGCGGAATATGAGGATTTGACGGAAAACCTCGGCGGTTGCTATGTAGACATTATGTCCGGCAGATATATCATCAATCCTTTGGAACCAAAATCGTGGGGCGAACAGGACGAAGCTGGGGACTCAAGCGAGCCGATTGCGTTCAGGCGGGTGACGCGGCTGTCACAGCACATCGCCTACCTCAAAGACTTTTTCCGAGCTTACAAGGATTTCACAGACAGCCACATCGACGCCGTTGAAATTATGCTGATGAAGCTCTACGCCCGATGGGGTATCACCGACACCACCGACTACAGCCGGTTGAAGCCTGCGGATTACCCGATTATGAGCGATTTATATGAATTAGTGGAGAAAGAGTATAAATCCTACGACAAGGAAAAGAAAAATCTTTACACCGAAGAATTGATCAGAGAGGTGTGCCTCGGTCTGAATTCTATGTGCGTAGGCGCTGAAAGCAAATATTTCAACGGCCACACCAATATCCTCGATGACCGTTGTATCACCTTTGGCGTCAAGGGTCTGATGGATACCAACAAGCGTTTGAAGGACGCCATGCTCTTCAACATCCTGTCCTATATGAACCACAAGCTGCTCACCGACGGCAACACCGCCGCATCATTCGATGAGCTGTATTTGTTCCTGACGCACCTGACAGCAATCGAATATATACGGAATGCCATGAAACGCTGCCGCAAAAAAGATTCGCTGATCATCATCGCAAGCCAGAATATTGAGGACTTCCTCCTCGATGGCATCAGGGAATACACAAAACCTCTGTTCAGCATCCCGACACATCAGTTCCTGTTCAATGCGGGAAACATTGATCCCCGCGCCTATATGGATGCCTTACAGATCGAGCAAAGCGAGTTTGACCTTATTAAATACCCGGAGCGCGGCGTCTGCCTTTATAAATGCGGGAACGAGCGGTATCTCCTTCAGGTGATCGCGCCGGATTACAAATCGGAGCTGTTCGGGAAAGCAGGTGGACGATAATGGCGATACCTGTTGCGGCGAAGGCTGTCGTCACCGTCCTCACCGATAAAAAGTTGCGAAAAATTGTCGTCGGAATCATCCTTGGCATCATCATTATCATCATCGCGCCGATAGCCATTCTCCTCGGCGTTATGGATACGGGTCAGAGTATGGACTGGAATTCGCCGGAAATGCAGCAGCAGATCATGGATAACATGACCGATGAGGAAAAGGCGCGATTACAGCATTTCGCTGGCGTCATGCAAAATATTGAAGATGAAATTACCGCGCAGAGTCTCTCGATAGAACCCATCAAGGCGCAGGTGATTTTTTTATCGGTCTTGATTGACCGGGAGGAAACAGACATCCTTTACGCCGATTTCATTTCCTGCTTCGCGAATGATGCGGACGATGAAACCGTTTTTAATAACCTTTCGAGTAAGTTCGGTGTGAGTTTAACGGCAGAGGAAAAAGAAAAAATCCTGCTGCTTTGCGAGAAAGCGGTGGAACATCAAAAGAAAAACACGGAGGAAAGTAACCCATGAGAAAATATAATTGCCTGACCTCTCTCGAAAAGAAGTTATCAGATGCGGCAGATGAAGTGATTTCCTGTGCCAACGCCTATGACGGCGAAGGTTCCTATCGTGCGTTGATTTCCGATCTGACACAGGCGCATGGCTTCGATGAAGTCTATATCCCGCTGCTGATCGAAATGCTCAACGAACGCTCAGACAGCATCGTATTCGAGGATATGGTCGATGAGATCATAACGTATCGGAACCAGCAGAAAGAAAAGCTTCCCGGTCCGTCACCGCTGCCGTTTTCCCCGGATCGCATGGAGCAGATACTGGACAAGGCGCTGGATTGGATCGGGAATCAGGAAAACGGCGGCGAGCTGTACAACACGCTGGTAGAGCAGTTTCATATGTCGGACGATGAAATTGCGGCGGCAGGGTTTGATTCTCTAAGCGAATACTTTTATGACCCCGCCGAAGAACCCGATATGAAATTAGAATAGGAGAGCTGGATATGAAAACAAAATTAACCATGCAGATGCCCGAAGCGCTGGGAGCCTGTGATATTGAAATCGCTGGCGTGGTAATTCTTCCGGACTATGAACATCAGGCTGTCCTTGCCACAGGACAACTGCCGGATCGGTATCGTGACCAGCTGAACAAATACACCGAAGCGGTAACAAAGCCCCGCTCTTGCATGATCTCCGAGTATAAAGCCCTGCTGGTTTTGAGTAAGGACAGCGAAAATGGCGTGGCGGTTTGCGGCAAAGATCATGTCTCCTATGCCTCTGTTTTCCCCGGCGCAAGAGAATGGCTGGATCGGCGCATATCGAAAATGGCGGACTTCATCTGCGAATTCAGTCATGTTCCCGGAGCGAAAATGCCGCACCGATATGAGCTGGAGCGATTAAATGAACTTTTTGATACAACCGTTGCAGCCGACAACGGTACAGGAGAGCTGCTTCTCAAGGAATTGCAGGAACGGGGTGAAATAGCCGACATCATCATGCACGAGGACTGTTTTGAGATCAACTATTATCTTGATAATGTGCAGGAATGCGTTCCTCTCAGTGAACGGTTTCTGTCACTAATGGGATTAATCGGCTGCAATCTGGAGGATTTTCACTTGTGTCATTGCGATGAGGAACATGACCTTGCCACCATCGTGGAGCTGTATCCCGACACCCTGACCGAGCAGGGCCGGAAGGATTGGGCGGATGTGCTGGATGCAAAGGTGGAGCGCATCTATAACGGCTATTACGGTATCCAAGCAGACGTCTCCGGCTGTGACGCCGAACGGCTTCAGGATTTTTCGTATATGCTGGCGGGACATTGCTCCGCCCGTGACTATGACCGCTGGGTCAATTCCGACGACGGCTATCATGACAAAGTCAAGCCGGACGAAGAAGAATCCTCCGGGATGACCATGCAGTAGGAGGACACCGTCATGCCGAAAAGGAAACCTCAGATTAACTATGTCGCCGAGCTTCAAAAAGACCATGAACGGTGGGTGTATCTATATGAACACGGTGGATCCGATCCTTTTTGGTCGGACGGTTGTAACCTCGGTCTTGTTCGCAACCATATAATCAACGACCGTCGCAGAATCGAGGAAAACTACGCGCCGGAGGACTATCCCGATATTTATTTCAAAGAGATTCCACCCGAAGTGGATCGGGATTATATGGCGCGACCTGATGAAATTCGGGCGGCGGCCAAAGTGTCTCTGGCGAGGTATAAAGCCGATCCCAACTACCAATATATCTGCCATCACCGCGATGACTTCTCGTCGGGGACACAGAAAAAACTATATATCGATGCCGTTATCGGCTACGCAACCGGACTGGAACATTTCATAAAACAAGATGATCTTGTCGCCATGCGGCGGCATGAACGCGCAGAATCGTATCTGGAATCCTTTGAGGATTGCGTCCGCAGGATGCAGGAAATACCGACTGAGGAAGTTCAGATTTCACTGTTTTCCTCCTCTGCCAGTGGCGTTGATGAACCTTGCGCGGATAATTTTGACAAGGATGAGGGCGAAGAATTCGGCGGCATGACTATGATGTAAATAATATTTTGGAGGATGAATATGAAGAAATCTACCGTAACCATCACCTATAATGAGGAAAAGCTGAATGCAATCCGGCTTGCTCTCGCGGAAAAAGACCTCGATCTGGACGAAGAACTGAACGGCGTCCTCGATACGTTTTATAAGAAAAATGTTCACCCTGCCGTTCGGACGTATATCGAAAGCAAAGATGCAGACTCGCATACAGTCCCGGCGAATCGACACATGAAACCGAGGAAAGAACCGACCAATGGCTGATGATACCGGCATCACCTTATGGGGATGCAGTAACCACCTGTCGCGCCCTGTGTGCGATTTTGAGCGCGCGGTAGGAATAACACACACCGCCCGCGGTTGAAGCAACCGTTGGCGGTTTGTGCGCCCTTTGTGAGCAACCGGGAACAAAGGGCGGGAACAGCTATTTTCAGAAGCCTGTATGCCAACCCCGAATACGCAAGTAAAACTGACCGGGTTCTGAAACAGGATAAAGACTCTGTCAGGCTGAAGCCCGACAGAGTCGATTCACACCGTCCGGCAACGCCGGTCGGGATTTCGATTCCTGTTAGGGTTTTTATTATTTGCGGATTTTCCGTTAAAAAGGGCTGCGAACACGCATAAACACAAGCAAATTGATTGTCAGGAGGAAGAAAACCATGTCATCGGATAATATCACCACAGGAATCTATATCGACCGGGATCTCCCGGATATTATTACCTCTTACCTCAAACCAGCCAATTGCCGATCACGCAATGAATTCATCAACCAAGCCATCCGACATTATATCGCCTATCTCCAAAAAGAAAAGGACAACGAATTTTTGACGCCTGCGCTGGAGTCGGTGCTGTCCGGCATGATCGGCGATACCGAAAACCGGCTGGCGCGGATCCTTTTCAAACTGGCGGTTGAGCTGTCCATGATGATGCACATCACCGCCAGTCAGTTTGAGATAGACGACGCCGAGGTAGAACGACTGAAAATATTTTGCGTGGACGAGGTGTCCCGGCTGAACGGAAAGATCAGTTTTGAAAATGCCCACCGACATCAGAACGGTTGATCCCGATGGCAAAAATCATTCTCAAAAGCCCCTACCTCAAACCCGCCGCCAAAAAGCATATCGTAAACTACCTCCGGTATATCGCCACCCGGGAAGGTGTCGAACGGCCGCAGGCCGACAACCGGCAGCTCCTCTCGGCAACCAAGTTTCAGAAAAAAACCGTAGCGCAGCTTATACGGCAATACCCGGATACGTCTGAGTTTTACGAGTATGAGGATTACCTCAAAAATTCTACGCGAGAAAACGCGGACGAATTCATTCTGCGCGTCGCCGAAACACACACGGAGCTATTTGAAAGCCGGGAAAAGTATGTGGACTATATCGCCACCCGCCCCGGCACGGTGTATCTTGCCGGCCACGGCCTGTTCAGCGACGCCGGTAAAGTGGTGGTGCTGGAGCAGGCTGCCGATGAGGTGTCCGCTCATACCGGAAATGTCTGGACACACATTATCTCCCTGCGCCGGGAGGATGCCGAGCGGCTTGGATATGACAATGTCGAAGCGTGGCAGGAGCTGCTGCGGAGTCAGAGGAATCTGATCGCCAAGAATATGAAAATTCATCCGAACAATTTCCGTTGGTACGCCGCCTTTCACCAAAAAGATCATCATCCTCATGTTCACATGATCGCTTTTTCCTCCGACCCTGCCGAACCGTGGCTGACGGAAGACGGAATCAAGAATATCAAAGAGGCGCTGGCACAAAGAATATTCAAAAACGATTTGGAACAGACCTATCAGCGGCAAACAAAGCACCGCGATACTCTCCGTCAGGACAGCCGCGTGATCGCCGCTGAAATCGTCCGGCAGATCAATTTCGGTAAATATAACAATCCGCTTATAGAGGACTTGCTCACCAAGCTGGCCGGCCGGCTGCGGCAGTTATCGGGTAAAAAAGTGTACGGGTTTCTGCCGCCCGATCTGAAAGCCACCGTCGATCGGATCGTGAATGAGCTTACGAAAGACGAACGCATCGGCAGACTGTATGATTTATGGTACGAGCAGAAATTTGAAACGATCCGAACCTATACCGATACCATGCCGGAGAAGCTTCCCCTATCACAAAATGACGCATTCAAGCCGATCAAAAATTTTGTAATCGGGGAAGCGATGAACATCGCCTTCGATCGGCTGACCTTTGAGGAAGCGTCAGATGAAGACCCGCAAACCGACATCTCTGGGGAATCTGAATTAGACGAACCGGATCCTCTGACGCCTGACAATGCATCCGACACACAGACCGAAAGCAAAGCCGCCCTCTACCGGCGCGCCAAATTATTGCTGGATATTGATTCCTCAGAGTACGACCCGCAGGAAGCCGTTCGGCTGCTGATCCAGTCAGCGCAGCGGGGCTACGAGTGGGCACAGTATCGTCTCGGAAAGATTTTTATATCAGGCGACCCGGTAGAAAACGCCGCTCATAGCGGCGCGGATGTGGACTACGGTCTGAAATGGCTGTGGGAAGCCGAAGCGCAGAATAACCAATATGCGCAAATTCTGCTCGGGCGCACTTATCTTAAAGGTGAACTGGTTGTGCAGGATATAGGTCTGGCTGAATCAATGTTTGCATTCGCCGCCGATCAGAACAATGCCGACGCGCAGTATGCGTTGGCGAAAATGCATCTGAATGGTTTGGCTGAACACAGCAGTATTTTTCAGGCAAAGGAATTGCTCGGTGCCTCCGCCGATGGCGGTAACGAATGGTCACAGTACACACTCGGCAAGATGCTCGTGAAAGGCGATTTGATCCCGAAGGATATTCGTCGCGCCGAGCAGCTTCTGCTATTAGCTGTCCAGCCCCGCCCCTCACATGACGGCTCTGGCAAAATGAAGCCGATAAATCAATACGCCGCATATCTTCTCGGCAAGCTGTATCTGTCAGAGGATGGTCTCCCAAAAGACGCGGCAAAGGCGGTCTGTTTTCTCAGCGACTCCGCGGCGCAAGGAAATCAGTGGGCGCAATATCAGCTTGGCAAGATGCTGCTCTACGGCAAAGAAGTGGAGCAGAACATCACGCGCGGGCTGGCCTTGCTGGGCGAAGCGTCCCGGCAGGGCAATCTTTATGCCGACAAAATGATAGAAAACTTTGCCCGTTGCCGTTCCCAAACAAAAGCGGGCGCGGCGCTCGGATCCCTGCGCCTGCTCGGCCACTTTGCCCGGATTATGAAAAACCGCCTCGACGATGAAAATCGCCGGGACGGTAATACAGGATTGATTGAGAAAAAATTGCGACAGCAAATCGCATTAAAAAAGGAGGCCCATGGTCTCAAGTTAGGAGGTTAAGCATGAGAACAAAATACATTCCCTTCACTGAAGCGCAAAGACAGGCGGCCAAGCAGACCGATCTGGCCGCTTTTCTGCAAGGCCGCGGAGAGAAAATAAAACGCTCCGGAAGTGAGTACGAATGGGTCGGCCATCATATCACTCTGCGCGGCAACCAGTTTTATAATCACTATGAGCAGCGTGGCGGCAATGCGGTGGATTTTGTGCAGGAGCAGTATGGACTGTCCTACCCTGAAGCTGTCCAATTGCTTCTTGGAATGAAGAATGACACGGATATTATTCCAAACAAGGGCGATCCGCTGCACCAAAAATGTCGTGTGACGGATCGTCTGCCGCTTCCTGAAAGGAAACCTTTCGAACTGCCTCCCGCCCATGATAATATGCGACGAGTTTATGCCTATCTTATCAAGCAGCGGTGCATCAGCCGAGATATCATTTATTATTTCGCCCATCGCGAGTTAATATACGAAGACGCGCAATATCACAACGCGGTATTCGTTGGCATAGATAAAGATGGAAACCGCTCGCCATGCCCACAAGAAATCCACCTCACTGAACGACAGCAGCTTCCGCGCCAACCAGACCGGCTCGGAAGCTGATTTTTCGTTTCATCATATCGGAGGAAGCGATACGGTTTATGTGTTTGAATCGCCGATAGATATGCTCTCGTTTCTGACACTGTATCCGAAAGGCTGGCAGCAGGACAGCTATGTCACCCTTTGCTCGGTGGCCGACCGCGCGTTATTCCGGCAATTGGAGAATCATACGAACCTGCAAAAAATTGTTCTCTGCCTCGACAATGATGAAGCCGGACGTCAAGCGACTGAACGAATCGCGGCGAAGCTGTCCGAAAAGGGCTACGCCGATGTGTCGGTTTTGCTCCCGGCGCTCAAGGACTGGAACGAAGCAGTGCAGGCTGATTGTGGCAAAATGAAAACCGCTCCTATTGAGGAGGCGTCATGCGGAATGGTGATGCAATGAAAAAGACGGCGGGATCCTCCGCCGTTTTCCTCATTTTTTATGTTTCGTCTTGACATAGTGAATGTAGTCGCGGATTTCTTTGATCGCTTCAGGCGGCAGATCGTCGGGAATCGGGAATCCTTTCCCGCCTCCGATTGGCCGCTCATCATCGATCAGCCCTAACAGGTAATCCAGCGAAACATTAAAGAGCTTAGCAATTTTCACTTTCATAGCATCGTCAGGGGTACTCTTTTCTCGTTCATAGGACGAAACAGTATAAAAAGAGATGCCAAGCTTTTTGCTCAAATCTTCCTGACTCATATTTGCATCTTTTCTCAGGTCAGCAAGTCGCTCACCGATCATTTATCATCACCGCCTCAATATAATTATAAGGATTTTACGAGTTCACCTAATTAAATTGGGCGAATTTACGAATATTGTATTGATATTTGATTGAACCTTGCGTATAATCGGAGTAGGTTGTGTGAATCATGCGAGTGAAAGAAGAGGAAGTTAAATGAACATGAAAAAAATCTATAAACAGATTTCTAAAAAGCACGGAGTGAGCGTGTCAGACGTGAAAAGGGATATGCAGGCGGCCATCAACGCGGCGTATGCCAATCCGACCTTTTACGCCGATTGCGTGGTAAGGGAAAAAGAAATACCTACGCCAGCGGAATTTGTTCGGCATTTATCAAACAGGGTCTCTTCGATGACAGATTCCGAATCGGATAAATCATGATGACCCACACCGCCTGTTTTACCGGGCATCGAATCCTGCGGCGTGAGCTAATCCCAAAAATTGAAGCTGCATTGGAATCGGTCATGGAAACATTGATCGCAAGAGGGATCATTTATTACGGCTGTGGCGGCGCAATAGGCTTCGATGCCATCGCGGGGACCGCCGTTCTCAAAATGAAAGAACGCTATCCGCAGATTCGCCTCATTATGGTTTTACCCTGTGAAAATCAGGACATAAAATGGAATCCGGCAGACAGAGAGAATTACCGGCGCTTGTTGGATGCGGCCGATAAAAGAGTTTATCTGCAAAAGGATTATGATGATCAATGTATGCTCCGGCGCAACCGCCATCTGGTAGACAATAGTGTTGTCTGCATTGCCTATCTGACAAATGACCGCGGGGGTACGGCCTACACGGTGCGGTATGCGGCAAAACAGGGAAAAGAAACGATCAATCTCGCCGAGAGCTTGTAGGCGTTACCGGCTATACAATTTGTAGTACCCTTTACATACAAAAATAATGTAAGGGGTGTTATATATGGGCAATATCGGTCTTTTAATTTTCATTGGTGTAATCATGTTCGGGGGCTTAAGTCTGATCCCGCTGCTGGCGCACATCTATAACCTTAACGGAATCAAATCCAAAACGGTGGGCGACGGACAGCACGGCACCGCGCGGTTCGCGTCCCGATCGGAGCTGCGGCAAACCTATAAAGAAATCCCATTTGAGCCAGAGCTGTGGCGGCAGGGCAAAAATAGGCCGGTGACACAAGGAATTGTGGTCGGCTGCAAGGACAAGGGCGGCGCGACGGTTGCGATGGTGGACGAGGGCGACGTCCACGCCATCATGGTCGGCGCAGCAGGCTGTGGAAAAACAGCCTTTTTCCTATACCCAAACATCGAATATGCCTGTGCCTGCGGAATGTCGTTCCTTTCGACCGATACTAAGGGCGACATTGCTCGAAATTACGGGAATATCGCCAAAGAGCATTACGGTTACAATGTAGCAATGATCGACCTCAGAAACCCCACCCGGTCAGACGGAAATAATCTTCTGCACCTGGTCAACAAGTATATGGACGAGTACCTGAAGCGTCCCGACGACATCGCTCCCAAAGCGAAAGCTGAGAAATACGCCAAGATCACCGCCAAAACCATTGTCAGCGCGGATGGCGATAATGCCAGTTACGGGCAAAACGCTTTCTTCTATGATGCTGCCGAGGGTCTCTTGACCGCCGCAATCCTGCTGATTGCCGAGTTCGCACCGAAGGAACAACGGCACATCGTATCGGTTTTTAAACTGATCCAAGACCTCCTCGCGCCGTCCGGCGTCAAAGGTAAAAATCAATTTCAACTTTTGATGGAGCGCCTGCCAAGTGAGCATAAGGCAAAATGGTTTGCAGGAGCCGCTTTGAACACGGGCGATCAGGCCATGCAATCCGTCATGAGTACGGCGCTGTCACGACTAAACAGTTTTCTCGACTCGGAATTGGAACAGATTTTATGCTTTGATACGGCGATTGACGCGGAAAAATTCTGCAACGAAAAGTCTGCCGTGTTTGTGATCATGCCGGAGGAAGACCCCAATAAATTCTTCATGATCAGCCTGATCATCCAGCAGCTATATCGTGAAATACTTTCAGTAGCTGATGCAAACGGCGGTAAGCAAGAACCGCGTCATGTTTTATTGTGATGAATTCGGAACACTGCCGCCCATAAATTCAGCAGAGATGATGTACAGTGCCAGCCGGTCTCGCCGGTTGTCCATAATCAGCATCATCCAAAGTCATCTTCAGTTGGAAAAAAATTATGGCCGTGAGGGAGCTGCTATCATCATCGACAACTGTCAGCTTACCATCGCGGGTGGTTTTGCGCCGGGGAGCGAGAGCGCCGAGATCATCAGCAAGGCAATGGGAAGCCGAACGGTTATGTCCGGATCCGTCAGTCGGAGCAAAAATGACCCGTCACAGTCTTTACAGATGATCGAGCGTCCACTCATGACGCCCTCCGAGCTGAAAGCTATGAAAAAGGGGCGGTTCATTGTACTGAAAACAGGTACAAATCCGTTTGTCTCGAAACTGAAGCTGTTTTTCAAGTGGGGAATTCAGTTTAACGAAGAAAATCCATATACCGTCGCGGACAAGGGGTCGAGGGCGGTAGCCTATGTATCCAAATCGCAAATTGAAGATGCCATTATTCTGAAGTTCCCCCCGCCTGTCAGTCCGAAAGCTTCCAACCCGCCCACAGACCGCCACCGTATGCCTCCGCAGCCGAAAGGTGCTGCCGGCAATGCCGAGGATGGCGATGATAGCGGCGCAGATATGACACCGCGCCATCGAAAGGTTGGGAGCAGCCAAAAAGTAAAAATGTAAGGAGAAATACGATGCCTTATTTTAATCACATTTATGCCGACGATCAACTCCCGAACAGAGCGAAGCTGGTCTATGTTTATCTGCATGACCGGATGGACGGTGAGAAAAAGACATGGCCGGGGATCAACCGAATCGCCGCTGATTTATCCCTGTCCCGCAGCACGGTTAAACGCGCTATTGCCGATTTGGTGAGGTCAGGGTATGTGCGAAAGGAGGCGGCCTACAGGGAAAATAACCGGGGGCAGACATCCAACCGTTATTATGTGGAAAAATAAAAATCCGATGCGGCCGCGGAAAGTAAGGATTTTAAGCAGAATTCCCCTGAATTTTTCTCCTTTGAAATATGCGGCATGAAAAAACAGAATCGTCCGCCAAGGAACCATTGCGCCTTATCGGTGACCTTGGGGGAAGCTCATGATGAACCTCCTTGAAAATCCCAATCTAAGAGAAATTACTACCAGAGAGAAAACAAAGATAAGGTCCGACTGTAATAAAGTAAATTTAAAAAGACAACGAAAAACAGCGGGAGAAGTTTTTATGCTTCTTCCGCCGTTCTTGCTTCAACGATTCCTTTCGCAGTGGATTCAAGGATTATCAAATCCTTTTCGTTACATAAATCTAACAGGTTATCTAATTGCCTACGCCGGGTGCTTTTCTTTATTGGTTTATTTGGAAAAAGATATTGATCAACTGATATGTTAAAAAGCGTAACCAGTTCATAAAAAACTTGGAAGCTCGGATGCTGCCCTTTATTTTCAATGGACATAATATAGCGCGGTGCTAAGTCTACCATTTCCGCCACTTGTTCCCTTATCCACCCTTTATCTTCACGAACTGCCTTGATAGCCTGTCCAATGGCTAAAAAATCATATTTTTTCTTTTCTCTATGCATTGGAATATCACCCCTTATCATTTTACTGTTCCTACTAATAAAAATAAACGATTACACACAGTACAGAGGGTGACTTATCCCATCCTATCCAGTGCCAAAAACTTATATTTAAGCTTGCTTCATAATGAAAATACATTTAAAAAAGTTCACAAACTTATTCTTGACTTTTGTATTCAAACGCAGCACACTATTAACGGGGTTAATTATCGTAGCCGTTGAACATGCGTTAAAAAATAAACGCATATGACATGACTAAGATTGGAGGTTTTGACATGTCAATGAAAGAAAATGAAGAAAAATTATCATATGAAGAGAAAGCATTTATTACCTTTAATGAAATGATGTCAAACAACCAAAAGGATATGCTGGAAAGCATGAATAAAGCAAATAAAGGAGAGCTTTTTGTTTTACATTTTTTAACCATGCGTAATGAAGAGGTATTCCCTTCGGAAATAAGCATTGCGTTACGCGTTAGCACAGCAAGAATATCTGCATTACTCGGCAATCTGGAGAAAAAGGGCCAGATTGAACGGGAAATTGATAAAACTAATCGCCGCAATATTCTTGTAACAGTTACCGAGGACGGACGAAAACGTGTCAGAACTGAAATGAAAGAGATGCAAAAGAGTATGTCGCGGGTGTTTACAGAAATGGGCGAAGCAGATACGGCGGAATTTCTCCGGTTATCAAAGAGATTTTTTAAGCTCTTGCAGAAATATATGCCCAGTAACCAAGAAGAAGGTGGTTTTCAAGATGGTTAAATTGATACCCCCAATGTAATCGCTTAGTTTTTATACGGACAATATTGTCCGTATAAAAAAGCCTTATTGCTAACCGGGTTCGCAACAAATATGGTTTTCAAACCCTATCAAAATGAGCGAAGGGGTCAATTTTTTATGAATATTAAAGTTGTATATCATTCAACTACTGGCAGAACAAGAAAACTTGCAAAGGCAATAGCGGATACTCTCGGTACTAAAGCTAATCAGATAGAAAAGACAAAGTTTTCTTTTAATGAACCTTTAGACATTCTGTTTATTGGCAGCGGTATATATGGCGGCAAGCCCCATAAAAAGGTTATTTCCTTTATTGCAGGGTTAAATCCTGACATTATAAAAAACGTTGCGGTCTTTGCTACATACAGTGGTATGGACAAAATCGGGGCTGACATGAAGAAGCGTTTAAAAGAAAAACATTTGGAAGTTATCGGCAAGCCGTTTATTTGTAAAGGGCAAGCATGGCTGTTCATAAATCGTAATCGCCCGAATGAAGCAGATTTAAAGGAAGTCCGCAAGTATGCAAGAAGTATAGTCAACAAAGTAAGCGATAAAATGCGCTAAGGAGAATATAGAAGTGAATTATTTATTGATTGAAAGCCATCCCTACGAAGGCAGCTTTAACGCTGGGGCTGCTAAACTTATAAAAGATACGGCGATACAAAAGGGGCATACAGTGAACAGTATCAATCTTATCGATGACAGATTTAACCCGGTTATGTATGCGAATGACCTGTTGTTATGGAGCCGTGGACAATTTGCTGACCCGTTGGTAAAGAAATATCAGGATGAAATTGCCAAAGCAGATGTTTTAGTATTCCCCTTTCCTATTTGGTGGGGAACTATGCCCGCTGTGTTAAAAGGCTTCTGTGATAAAGTCTTATTGCATGGATGGGCTTATGAATACGGAGAGCAGGGTGAGTTAGTTGGAATGCTTACAGATAAAAAAGCCATTGTAATTACAACAATGCAAACGTCTTCCAGCGTATTTGAAACGTATTTCAACAACCCTGTAGACGGAGGATTTATTAAAGATACGCTGCAAACTTGTGGGATTGAAGTTATAAAATATCTTCAAATTGATAATATCGTATCCGGTGGCAGAAATAACGCCGAAATTAAAATGAAAGAGATAGAGGGTCTTATTTCTTAGTGAAATCAAAATGAAGGCCAGTGAAAACAGAGTGAATTTTTATATGATTAGGAGCAATAAATTTATATGATAAAAATCTTTAAATATCTCAAGCCGAAAGAATGGCTAATGGCGGGCATTAGTTTGCTCTTTATTATCATGCAGGTTTGGCTTGACCTCAAACTTCCTGATTTTATGTCGGAGGTAACAAAACTAACACAGACAGCGGGCAGTTCTATGAGCGAAATATGGCTCAACGGCGGCTATATGCTTTTATGCGCGTTGGGAAGCCTCGCGGCGGCGATTGTCGTCGGATATTTAGCCGCAAAAATTGCAGCCACATTTTCGCAAAGACTGAGGAGCCTGTTATTTAATAAAGTTGAATCTTTTTCCATGGAAGAAATCAATCGATTTTCCACATCTAGTCTGATTACGCGCTCTACAAATGATATTACACAAATTCAGATGCTAATTGTTATGGGGCTGCAATTAGTTGTTAAAGCCCCGATCACAGCAGTATGGGCTATTACTAAGATCGCTGGCAAAGGGTATGAATGGTCGGTTGTTACAGGTATCGGCGTTTTGATTGTGCTTACAATGGTCACATTATTGATGATCTTTGTAATACCAAAATTCAAAAAAATGCAGACTCTTACTGATAATATAACCCGTGTAACAAGGGAAAACCTCACGGGCCTGCGTGTCGTCCGAGCTTACAATGCCGAAGACTATCAAGAAAGTAAATTTGAAACAGCCAACGAAGAGCTCACACACACGCAATTATTCACCAACCGTGCTATGTCGGTAATGATGCCTACTATGACTATCATTATGAGCGGGCTATCGCTTGCCATCTACTGGATAGGTGCATACCTAATTGATGCGGCGGGTGCGGCGGATAAGCTGACGATATTCTCCAATATGGTTGTTTTCTCAAGTTATGCTATTCAGGTCATTATGTCATTCATGATGCTGGTGATGATCTTTATTATGTTGCCCCGTGCCAGCGTTTCGGCGAAACGTATTAATGAGGTTCTTGATACTGAGCCTAAAATCGTGGACGGCGACAGAACAGATGGGGAACCAGGCATAGTTGGCGAGGTCGAATTTAGATCTGTCAGTTTCAAATATCCTGATGCAGCAGAGTCTGTACTCGATAATATAAGTTTTACGGTGAAGCGGGGCGAAACGGTCGCCTTTATTGGTTCTACTGGAAGCGGAAAGTCAACTCTAATAAACCTTGTTCCCCGTTTCTTTGACGCAACTGAAGGCGAGGTGTTGATTGACGGCGTAAACGTGAAAGAGTATAAGCTGGAATCGCTCCTTAACAAAATTGGTTATGTGCCGCAAAAAGCAGTGATGTTCAAAGGGACAGTCAATTCTAATGTAAATTATGGCGAAAATGGAACGGATGAATCCGTAGAACAGGATGTCAAATGGGCCGTCGATATCGCACAGGGCGCAGATTTTGTTGAAAAAATGGAGAATCAATACGAGGCAGATATATCTCAGGGCGGCACAAATATATCTGGTGGTCAGAAACAACGGCTCGCTATTGCTCGTGCTGTCTATCGTAGACCGGAAATATATATATTCGATGACTCGTTTTCAGCACTCGATTATAAGACAGATCGTGTTTTACGGAGTGTGCTGAAAAAGCAAACCGCAGGAACAACCAGCTTAATTGTTGCGCAGCGGATTGGCACCATTATGGACGCGGATCAAATTATTGTGCTGGATGAAGGCAAAATTGTCGGTAAAGGAACCCATAAGGAATTACTCCGCGACTGTGCCGTCTATAAAGAAATTGCAACATCCCAATTAAGCGAGGAGGAACTGATATCATGAGTGAAAACAACACAAGAACTCAAAATAGCGCCTCTATGGGTGGTATGAGAGGGGGACCCGGTTCTCGTGGCATGGGAATGAGTATGGGCGGCGAAAAAGCAAAAGATTTCAAAGGTGTATGGCGAAAACTAATTCGTTATTGTAAAAACTATATACCTGCTATATTGATTGCCCTTGTGATAGCAGCTTTAGGTACGGTGCTACAAATTGCCGGACCGAATCAGCTTGGAAAGATGAGTAATGAAATCCAAAAAGTAATAGAAGCTCTCATTAAAGAGCAGCGCGTAATTGGAATAGATTTTACCATTATATCTAATATCGGCATACTGCTTGTTTTCTTTTATGCAGCATCAGCTATATTCAGCTTTACAGAGAATTTTATGATGGCGACTATTACTGCCAAAATATCTAAAAATATGAGAACGGGCGTTTCTCAGAAAATTAACAAGCTGCCTTTTAAGTATTTCGATAAAACAAGCTATGGGGACGTAATCAGCCGGGTGACAAACGATGTTGATGCCATCGGGCAGACATTGAACCAAAGTCTTGATATGCTGGTAAGAGCAATCACAATGTTTGTCGGCTCCTTGATTATGATGTTCTACAATAGCTGGATACTGGCACTTGTTGCTATAAGCTCTACTATTATAGGATTTGTGTTAATGATGGTCATTATGAAAAAGTCCCAAAATCACTTTAATACGCAGCAGCAAGGGTTGGGTGACATTAATGGTCATATTGAGGAAATTTACTCAGGACACAACGTTGTTAAGGCATATAACGGCGGAAAAGAAGCAAAAAAGGTTTTTGAAGGTATTAATGAATCCCTTTATGACAGCGGCTGGAAATCTCAGTTTATGTCTGGTTTAATGATGCCCATTATGAACTTTATCGGAAACTTTGGTTATGTAGCTGTGTGTGTTGTGGGGGCAATACTTGCCATGAACGGTACAATTAAATTCGGTGTAATTGTTGCTTTCATGCTGTATGTTCGTTTATTTACACAACCGTTATCACAACTTGCTCAAGCTATGCAGCAACTCCAAAGAACAGCCGCTGCAAGCGAACGTGTCTTTGAATTTTTAGAGGAAGAAGAATTGACTGATGAAAGCCAAAAACTCAAAAGGTTAGAGAATATAAAGGGCGAAGTAGAATTTAAGGATGTTTACTTTGGCTATGAAAAAGATAGAATTGTTATCAATGGATTTTCCGCAAAGGTGAAAGCTGGACAGAAAGTCGCCATCGTCGGGCCTACTGGGGCAGGAAAAACAACAATGGTTAATCTGCTCATGCGTTTTTATGAAATTGACAGTGGCGAGATTTGCATAGACGGCATACCGATTAATCATGTCACAAGAGAAAATGTACACGACCAATTCTGTATGGTACTTCAAGATACATGGCTTTTTGAAGGAACCATTAAAGAAAATATTATATACAGCAAACAAGGCATTACAGATGGCGAAGTCATTGCCGCTTGTAAAGCTGTTGGTATTCATCACTTTATACGGACGCTTCCGCAGGGCTATGATACTGTATTAAATGACAAGGCTAATGTTTCGGCGGGACAAAAACAACTTATTACGATTGCACGTGCCATGATTCAAAATTCACCACTTCTTATATTGGATGAAGCGACAAGCTCGGTAGATACTCGTACTGAACTGCTGGTACAAGAAGCGATGGATAAGCTAACAAAAGGCCGCACATCCTTTGTTATTGCGCACAGACTTTCCACAATTAAGAACGCCGATATGATCCTTGTAATGCGAGATGGCGATATTGTAGAAAGCGGTAATCACAAGGAATTGCTGGACAAAGGTGGCTTTTATGCAGAGCTTTACAATAGTCAGTTTGAAACAGCAGCGTAAACACATCAAATCAATAGAACGAAGAGGAGAATTTTATCTATGTTACAAATCAAAGGTATTCGCAAGCAATATATCACTGGTGATTTAACACAGGATGCGTTAAATGACGTCACCCTAAGTTTGAGGGACAGTGAGTTTGTTGCCGTTCTCGGACCCAGCGGTTCGGGCAAGACCACTCTTCTGAACATCATCGGAGGTCTTGACCGCTACGACAGCGGGGATATGATTATCAACGGCATTTCCACAAAAAAATATAAAGATAGGGATTGGGATTCCTACCGAAACCACTCAATAGGCTTTGTGTTTCAAAGCTATAACCTGATTCCGCACCAATCAATACTATCTAATGTAGAACTCGCTTTGACTATTTCCGGAATATCCAGGGGTGATCGTCGAAAACAGGCCAAGGCTGCGCTTGAGCAGGTCGGGCTTGGCGACCAACTTCACAAGCGCCCCACCCAAATGTCAGGCGGTCAAATGCAGCGTGTGGCGATTGCCCGCGCCCTTGTCAACAACCCCGACATTCTTTTGGCGGACGAGCCAACGGGCGCGCTGGATACCGATACCAGCGTGCATATCATGAATTTACTGAAGGAGGTCGCAAAAGACCGCCTTGTCATCATGGTTACCCATAACTCCGAGCTTGCCGACAAATACGCCAACCGTATTGTAAAATTACGCGACGGTAAGATTATAGATGATTCAAACCCATATGAGATCACTATCGCTGGTCCTGCGCCCGTACACAAAAATTTGGGGAAAGCGAAAATGTCGTTTTTCACGGCCTTATCACTTAGCTTGAATAATCTGATGACGAAAAAAACGCGTACTTTTCTTACCTCTTTTGCGGGAAGTATCGGCATTATTGGTATTGCTTTGATACTGTCACTTTCAAGCGGTATGCAAGGCTATATTAATAGAATGCAGGAAGATACTCTGTCAACCTATCCACTTCAAATTCAAAGCGAATCAATGGATATTGGTGGCATGATGTCCGCTATGATGGGTTCTAATAAAATAGATCGAACTGGGCGTGATTCCGATGCAATTTACTCCGGCAACATTATGAGTGATATGATGAAATCCGTATCGGCTCAAATGAGTAAAAACGACTTAAAAAGGTTTAAGTCTTATTTGGACAGCGCAGATGGTCAAAAAATTAAAGACCTTACAAATACCATTCAATACGGATATGACCTTGATTTGCAAATTTACAAAGCCGACACAACCAACGGTGTGTTAAAGGTAAATCCGAGTAATATCTTCGCGCAGATGATGGGTATGGATGCAGATGCCATGAGTGGAAGTCCTATGGGCGGTGGCAGTAATCCAATGTCTGGAGGCGCTATGGGCGGAATGTCTATGGGTGGCGGCAGCAACCCGATGTCAATGATGAATACCGATACATGGACAGAAATGATTGGCAATGACGAACTTCTGCAAAAACAATACGATGTTTTGGCTGGTTCGTGGCCGAATGAATATAACGAGGTCGTGCTTGTTGTCGATGAGAATAACGAATTGAGCGACACCGTGCTGTATTCGCTTGGTATATTGGATCAAGAGAAATTAACGAGCATGATGGAGAAAATCCAAAAAGGCGAAACAATCGAAGCAACAGAGATTACAAAATACACCTACGACGATTTATTAAACCTTTCTTTCAAACTGGTGCTAAATACGGATATTTACGATAAAGAGGACGGTTTATGGGTGGATAAAAGCGATAAAGAAGCCTTTATGAAACCCGTTATCAATGACGCGCTGGAAATTAAGATTGTCGGTATTCTGCGCCCCAACGAAGAAATTACCGCGGCTTCTATCAGCGGCGCAGTTGCGTACACATCCGAATTGACCGAATATGTCATTGATAAAATTTTAGACAGCCAAATTGTCAAAGATCAACAAGCAGATCCTGAAACAAATGTTTTTACGGGAATGCCCTTTGATATAAAAGATTATACGCAAAACCTCACAATGAATGATGTGAGCAACTATATAGCAACACTCCCCCCTGCACAACAGGCGCAAATGGGATCCTTACTCCAAACCATGAGTGAGGAAGAGATCCTTACCATGTTTGCCGATATGATGAAGGACAGTGCGGGCAATGCGACAACCTATGAGGATAATCTGACCCGTTTCGGTGTTGTTGACCTGAAAAATCCAAGTGCCATAAATATTTATCCAAAGGATTTTGAGGCAAAGGATCAAATTGCATCCTATATTGAGGATTACAATACACAGCAAAAGAATGATGGACATGAGGAATATGTTATCAGCTACACGGATATGATGGCAATTATGATGTCGTCCGTAACTTCGATCATTGATATTGTCACCTATATCCTGATTGCATTCGTCGCCATTTCCTTAGTAGTATCCTCTATTATGATTGCTATTATCACCTTTATTTCAGTGCTGGAGCGCACAAAAGAAATCGGTATATTGAGGAGTATCGGTGCTGCTAAACGCGATATTTCAAGGGTATTCAACGCCGAAACTGTCATTGAAGGATTTATTGCCGGTGCGCTCGGTATCGGGATAACCTTGCTATTAAATATTCCAATCAATATGGTTATAAAATCACTTACTGGAATATCGGGAATTGCCTCACTTCCTCTTACCGGTGCGATGGGCTTAGTTCTGTTAAGTGTCGTTTTGACTGTCATTGCCGGGCTGATACCGTCAAGGATTGCCGCTAAAAAAGACCCGGTTGTTGCGCTGCGTACTGAATAAACTTTTACTGCTCACAGCCAGGCAGGATATATCCCCCTGCTTGGCTGTGGTTTTTTGAGGGGGATTCGGATGGATATTCCTAACCGCTTGAAAGTTTTCCTATTTATTTTAACCCCGCCAAAAGGAACATCCGCTTCTAAAATTATTTATGGGAGGATTCTTTGTGATTTTGTGGATTGTTTTGTTTTATAAAGCGTAAATCTTTTTAATGTAAAACAATCATAAGTGAAACACCATAAGAAAACTATTGGTTATCTCAGTTACATTGTCAGATTTTATTAGAAATATTTGTCGCTCTAAGTATTCATAGTATTAATGACAGATATAGAAAACTAATAGAAAAGGTTGAATTACGCAAGGTTTCTTGCAATAACTGCTACTATCAAAGGGGTCATGCTATGCGATCGAATACTACAAAAAATATTAATGGGGCATTATCGAAAAATCCATTAGGACATGCCCATATTCCAGGTCTAATTCTTAAATATGCCATCCCGTCAATTATCGCTATGCTTATAGCAGCAGCCTATAATATAACCGACCAAATATTCATTGGTCATGTTGTTGGTATGTTAGGAAACGCAGCAACAAATGTTGCTTTTCCTATTACAACCCTATCCAGTGCCATTGCCCAGCTTATTGGAATTGGTACTGCCGCAAATTTCAATATAAATATTGGTGCAAAACAGCCAAAAGAAGCCGCAAAATATATCGGAACAGGCTTATCACTTTTGGCCATATGCGGGCCATCTCTTTTGATTTTAGTGCTAATATTTAAAACTCCTATATTACTTTTAACTGGGGCAACAGAGACTGTCTTGCCTTTAGCGCAAAGCTACCTTGGAATTACGATGTTTGGTATTCCATTCTTGCTTTTCACACAATCAGCAAGCAATTTCATTCGTGCTGATGGAAGTCCCGCGTACGCTGTGATTGCCGTGTCTTCAGGAGCAGTACTTAATGTGTTCCTTGATTGGTTTTTTATGTTTGTTTTTAAATGGGGAATTGAAGGAGCAGCATTAGCCACTGTTATTGGACAAATCATTTCTTTCATTTTTGTGCTTTCCTATTTTCCAAAATTTAAAACAGTAAAGATAAAATTCAGTTTATTTCGTATTAAATTTAAATATGTAATTTCTATCGTAAAGCTTGGAACTTCTAACTTTATTAATCACATCATTATAATGACAGTTAATATCATCATGAACAATACTCTTTCACGCTATGGCGCTTTAAGTGTTTATGGTAGTGAGATTCCTCTTGCCGTGTCAGGCGTAGTCGCAAAGTTGAATAGTATTTTAAGTGCTTTTTCAGTAGGCATTGCACAGGGATGCCAACCAATTCATGGGTTTAATATGGGTGCGAAAAACTACCAAAGATTAAAGAAAACATATAAAATTGCATTTGTCGTTTCATTAGCATTTAGTATCTTGGCATTCCTGTCCTTCCAACTATTTCCTCGACAGATAATATCAATTTTTGGTTCTGGAGATGAAGTTTATTATGAATTTGCTGTAAAGTATCTGCGTGTATTTATGATGATGGTTTGTATATTTGGCATTCAACCTCTTACAGTAAATTATTTTACAGCCATTGGTGATGCAAGACAAGGAATCATTCTCTCAATTTCACGTCAGGGATTCTTTTTAGTTCCTTTAATCATCATTTTGCCACTTTTCATTGGTATAAATGGTGTTTTATACGCAGGACCAATAGCTGATTCTCTGGCAGGAGTCTTATCAGTAACGCTAATATTACTACACTTTAAAAATCTAACAAAACTGGAACAGTTACAAACATAAAACCTTCAGCTATTGCTTTTAAAAAATCTGCATTGCACTTTGATTCTCGTATTTTTGTGTCGACTATTTAATATTGAATATTGTATCGCCTGTCGAATAAGACAAGAATCAACCATGTTTCTGCTGCCCACACATAGATACCAGGGGTTGTGGACAACAAAATTATAGCCAGTGGAGAGGTGTATAAACAATGAGTAAAATAGAACTTTTTAAGGTGATTATTTTTGCATCACACTTTTTCTTCTTTGGACTGGCTGCATTGTTTTTTTTGCTTAAACTTCATAAAAAGGATAAATTAAAGATTGTCATGTTTTTAGCAGTAGCTTTATGGATTGTTTTCGGCAGCATAGATTTTTTGCTTGAATTAAAAAGTGTTTTATCAATATTTCCATAATATTTAGTATTCGTTTCGATGAAATCATAAAAGGAAAGGAAGGTGCTATGGTTTGAGCGTTATTATTTCTGTAATTGTTATTGTTGTGATACTGGGCGTACTGATCACAGTACATGAATTTGGGCACTTTATCGCTGCCCGTTTGTGCAATATCCGGGTAAAGCAGTTTGCCATAGGCATGGGGCCTGTGTTGTATCGGCGTCAGAAAAAAGATGGTGAAGGAAATCCCATAGGGATGCTGTATAATGGTCTAAGAAAACTCGACAAAAATATTGCGTAAAGATAATGAACCTGATAAAATAAAAAAGAAGAAAGCAGGATGATTAACTATGAAAAGAAGAACA
>JBAYZV010000006.1:0-24964 GCA_041672325.1 Candidatus Izemoplasmatales bacterium | reverse complement strand
TTCCGCTCTTAACGGCTCCACTCCCGCTCAGGTCGCTGGGCTTAATCTTACCAAAAAACAAAAACGGAGTTACTTGCTCGTTGCTTAATCATTGTGACTGGTTTTTCATTTTAACTTTACAGTGCCTCGATTTTAATTTCCATATATAAAACTGCTGACTGAATATCAAAAAACCTGCGGCTCTCTTGATAAAATCCAGTATAGAGGTATCGTCCAGCCGTATGGTCAGGAATGCGAAGACCATTGTGCCGGCGAGAGGCAGGACAAATCCGACCTGCGTCAGCGACACGATGGAAATCAAAAGCGCCGCGCCGCCTATGGTGATATCCCTCAAGCTCCACAGCCAGAGCTTCGCGGTTTCTTTCAAATTCTGAGGATAGATATAGGTATTCATTGTTTGGCTCCGCCTTTCTCCTTCATTTTGTAGCGGCTATTTTGCCGCTACCTTCGCTACGCTCCGGGTCAAATTAACGGCCGTGGTGGTCGCGTGTACGACGCTCATCACATTTATTTTCATGGTGGTATCAAGCCCGAATTGCTGTGCGATACGGGGAACCTCCGCAGCCGAAAGCATGATACCGAGCCCCAGTAGCATATTGCCCGAAAAGGTGATCAGACCCATAAACAGCAGTGTGGTCTGCAAAAAGGTCGTCAGGCAGAGCGCGACGATCTGCTTGCACCATTGATTGAAACCATCTGTATATCCACGGGGAACGCTGAACAGATAAAGCGTTCCAACCGCCATTTGAATAAACAATATTCCTCCGCGTTTGATATTTGCAAAAAATATTTTAATGACGCAGTACGCCATCGCGATCATGGCCAGAATATTGAACACGCTGATGTTGACCTGACTGCCTACCGAAAAGCTGCCGGCCAGCACCGACATACTGGTTCCGCTGAGTCCGAGGCTCTGCTGTCCCGCGAATACCCGTGTCAGGTCGCCCGCAAAGGTGTTTTGCAGGGTGACGCAGAATTTATACAGCTCCAGCGGCACCACGGTCACCAGACTGGCCGCCATAAAACCTTTGAAAATATTGATCACGGCGGTCTTGATATTGATTCGTCCGGTCTGCGATTCGATGGCCACATCGAAGATGGCAACCACCATGCCGGTGACGAACAATGCCCAGCCAAAGAGATAAAAGAGATGCAGGGCGGCCTTGACCCACGGCAGATCGTACATTTCGATACCGAGGTTCCCCATGCTCGTAAAAAACTCAGCGATAGCGTCATAGATGGCGGTATAGAACCATCGAAGCATGGTGTCCCATATAGCCGAGGATACCTGATCGCCCAACCAGCCGAAGGTGTTGCCGAAAAAGTCGCCGATCCCGCCGATAATATCGCCTAACCAATCAAACATTCACAGCACCTCCTTCATGTCATTGTCTGACCGTACTCCATATCCTCGCTGAACAAGTCAAGGTATTCATCCAAGCTATTGGCGAGGATTTCATAATCGGCGGGGTTGGGTTCAAACCCATACCATTCGGATTTTCCTTGATACGTCCAGATGTGAGGAGCGATTCCCTCTGGGAAATTGGTAAACTTCTTTGTCCCCCAAATGTCCTTAAAGCGGATGACCGACCGGTCGATTTCCCCCTCGGTATTGTTGATCAGCGTGGTTTGCAATGCTTCATATTTTTCGTGCGTACCCATCGTGACAAACTGCAGCTTGACACGGATGTTGTCGCTGACCCTACCGTAGCAAGCGCGGCCTACATAGCGGGGATCGGCCAGAGTATTGCTCTGACCGACCAGCTTTCGCAGCTCCTTTTCAAAAAAATTCATATTGCCGTTTCCTTTCGTCAAGAGATAATAGACCAGATATAGGTCGGGGCGGTTAATGTGAAAATAAGGCATCCAAAAAGGATTGCCGGCGCCGCGAACTCAAATTGTCCGTGCTTTTTGTACTCAAAATAACAGGTGCCGAGCTTGACGAAAAGAAGGATCGCCAAGATGGTGTCAACCACAGGGAAAACCACATTGTTAACCACCGATTTGATCTGACTCTTTGCCGAGTCCCATGTGTTTTGGATCGCACCTGCCACATCGCCCGCCGCGAATGCCGTTACCGAAAAGGCGGTCAAAAGGAGCAAAACAAGGATAAAACAAACGATCCACCGTTTGTTTTTAAAGAGAATTTCCATAGGGGTTCCTCCATTTTTCATTTAGATTTATTTCTCTGCCGTCCACATACCTGATGGCAATTCCGAGACTTCGCGCCACATTGATTTCCCTGTCCATCCCTGCGGTAATACGGTCGCCAAAGACAAATACTTCATCGCATTCCCTTAGCAACTCCAATCCGGCACGGATGCCGAGTTCTCTTTCAGCCGGGTAGCTATCGTCCAGAAACTGCGTGAAATAGATATGGGGCGCTATCGGAAGCACCCCATGTGTTAGCATTGCCCAGCGGCAATATTCATTTGTTTTGGCGATATTTTTTTGTATATCACCGCGCAGGGCAGAACAGATGAACACTTTTTTCATAAGCAGCCTACCTTCCTAAAAACCAATCGTCGTATGCGGATTGGGAGATAACTACGGGAGCGGAAAGCATATATCCCGACATCATCCCGGCAGGTGTCCAGACGTCCGCTATATAGCTCTGTACTCTGTAATTGGTGTTCGGGAACCACAGCGGTACGAAGTGCAGCCGTGCGTTTTTACCGTTCGGGTTGACCGGGAGCTGGAATGTGTTGTTCGATGTCCGGTCAAGGACACGGAAGCTGCCGGTTGTCATGACGTACCGGAATTCGGGGAAATACATGAACGCCATCTGCGCGCCTGTATACATTGCTGCGGTGGGAGCAGTCGTTCCCGATAAGGTCGACAGGCCGATGTTCCAATTCGCCGTAAATCCGTATCCTGATTTCATATACCATGATCCGTTTTTGTACTCTCTTGACGGCGAATTTGCGTCGGGGACGATCACGGGCAGGGACGACGTGTTGAGGTTCAGGCCATAAGTTCTTCTGATGAATTGGTTATTTTCATATACCCATTCTGACCACTGTGCCGAAGCGGAACCTGTCCGTGAAGGCGGCGTTATAACGCTGAATCCTGCCGGAGCAGATTTTTCAAATACGGTATCGGGTGTCTGCGATACCGGTTTCTTTTCCGATCCGTGGATAAATGATTTGGTGTCTATAATTCTGCCGTCTTCGATGACTTCGCCCTTGAGGGTGAGATTAGAACCGTTCAATCCTGACGGAACAGTCCACTTGAAATATACGAGGTTGTCGCCGCTTCCGGGGATAACCACTGCGGATTTTGTGGTGGAATACAGCGCGGTGCTGCCATTGTACGCTGTAAACCTTACGGAAACATTATGACTTGGGATAAAATGCGAGGGCGACAGATTTTGCACACGAAAGCTGGTCATGACTTCTGTGTTTTCCCTGTAGAGTGCATTAGGAATGATGGGCTGGATAGTAAGTGGAGGTTGAACGCCCCAATATCTTATCCAATGATTGTTATTTTGACTTTCAAAATCGTCTTTTTCCCAGCTTGTGTTCAAGCGGCCCGCGCCGTCGAGATAAACGCCGCCCCATACATTAAATGTCGTGTTTGTACCCACAGTCATTTGTTTGCCGTTGACATAAATTTCACTGTTGGGAGAGATTCTGTAAATGCCGGGAATTCTTGCAGTATCGCTGTCATATCCCTCAACATAAATGGGGCAGTTGCTGTTGTTCCGATAAACATATTGGGGTGTAACTTTTTGATAAGTCGACAATTTCGTGCTCGGGCTAATATAATATCCGTTTTCGTCAATCAGCAGAATCTCCTTCAGCTCCACATCGACCTTGACCACGGGGATACTGATTGTTGTGGATTCGCTTGTCCTGCCGGAATCGGATGTCCAGCTTGTGGTCAGCACACAGGGGAGGCTTGACACATTCGGCACGACATAGGGGCTGTAGGAGCTGTAACGCTCAAAAGCTGCACCACTATTGATATTTCCGGACGTGGACAGGTCGGTTGTGCCGCCTATTTTATTGCTGAAATTGTTCCCCGAAGTCCATGTGGAGCTTGAGGTGTAGGTGTATTTCGGGTAGACCCTCTGCCCGACGTAAACGGATCCGCTTAACCCCGCCGAGCCGTTTCGTGCCGCTTGGATGTTTGTGATGTCATACATAGTAACCTGATAGCGGTTGATTTTAGGCCGGACGGGGATATAAAAGGTTTTCTCCGCACCCCATTTGAGGACATTGCCGCCCGAATCGATCCAGTCGACGCGAGCCTTCACCGTATAGTTACTGCGGCCGGCGTCCACCGTCGTGGGCGAAAGCGCCACATCGTACCAAGTGTTGCTGTTGCTGTAAACATTGCGTGAGGTCGATCCGCCGCCGTCAACCCATACCGTCTGCCGTACATAGGAGTTTTCGCTCTCCGCGGGGAAGTTGACGGCAAACCAGACGGTATCATTCAAGATCGGATAACCATTCGCATAGTTGAAATTGCCGAATGCCGAGCCGTTTGAGGTTCCGTAATGGAAGGTGCGGGAAGATTTGCTTCCTTTCCATGCTTCGCAGACATTTACGCTCAAGGTCGGAGTAAAGTCAGGCTTGGTTTCGGTATAGGCAATTCCCACGCCGTAACCGGAATTGATGATTGTATAAAAGGTTGCGCGGGAACTGGAGCCGATAGCTCCTACGCCGGACCATAAGCCCTGACCGTCAGGGGTATACAGTGAATTGGGATAATGGCGATTCGTATATGAAGAAATAAATCCCCACGATTCACTCGTGCTGCTGGAACCGCCGTTGCTGCTTGCACCCAGCAGCCATTTTCCATAAAGGGCGAGTTCTGTAACGGTAACCGAATGATATATGCTTTGCAGCCTCACGTCGAATAAAGGTTCAACGAGGATTTTATCGCCGTTTTTCAAGTTGGCAATGCTTCCGATCCCAAGCACGCTTAAAATTGGATTCAGGTTGCGGCCGTCATTCTGCCAACTGCTCACTCCATCCGGTGTCGGCAGGGATTTCGCAAAGCCCATATTGGCTTCCTTGTAGCAATCCACTGAGTTTTTTGATGAACTGAACCCATTGTTTTGGTTTTGGATATTCTGCATCTTATTTCGCTTGGTGTTAAATTTATAAGCATTGGAATACTCCGAATTTCCGTAGGTCGTATTCCTGAACACATCGATAACGGCTCCGTTTTTTGTGTTTTTGTTTTTGTCGACCACGGAAAAGCGATACCCCAAGCAGTTATCTCCCGTTGTTCTAATTGCATATCCGTTCGGCCCTGCCGGAGAACCAGCGCCGCCGCCGCCAGTCGAACTGCCATCCCACTCAAGAGCAAATGCCGTTATGCCTGCCATTGAAATTAAGATGCACAACACAAGCGCGCAGGAGATAATCCGAATTAATTTTTGGATCATATCAATCAAAGCCCCTTTCTATAAATTTGAACATGAAAAAAGACCTGACATATAGTCAAGTCTTTTATAGGAGATTCTATTGTGGCTCAATGATGGTGACAGGTGTTGCCCTTCACATGCTCTCCGCATTCACAATCGGTATCTTGAAGATATCTGAAGCATCCCGTGGGGTTGCTTGGTGACCATAGCTCCCGCCCACAATCTTGGCAGTATTTTGTGGGATCGCTTTTTTCACTGTACTTCGGGCAGAGCGCCTGGTTATATCTCGTAAATCCCCATTCGTTTACATCGTAGAAACTTGGGCAGGAGTGTGATCCGCAGAATGGGCAGCCCTCTAATTCAAGATTTTGAATATATGCGTGTGCTTCAGCATTTTTGCAGTGATGGTTAGGAGAACCGCAGGTATATTGTTCTACCGGCGTGTCCCCGCCGCCGACCACGATACCGCCGCCATTGTTATTGTCGTCCGGTGGTTTGGGCTTTTTTGTATCTACGGGCTTTTCGGGAGACTTGACGGGATTGCTATCGCTGCTGCTTGTAGTCGGATTCTGCGGCTCGCCGCCCACATCGATAACGAGGTTATCATCCTTTTCTTTGCCCGTAGGGGCAGGGCTTTCGATTCCGGTTGGTTCGTCTATCGGCAGATTGACCACTACGTCGGCCGATGGCTTGCTGGCGTCGGGATTGTCAACGACCGAAGGGTTTGTGTTTCCCCCTGTCAGTATGATTGCAGTCACGATGACCGCAACGGCGATCACTCCCGCAGTGACGCCCATGATGATTTTGTTTTTCTTTGTAAAATTCATAATCCACATTCCTTTCTTCACTTTAAGTTGTAGCTCGCCTTAACCTGAATGGGTACGCGCAGTTCCATCACCTGTTTGCCTGCGAAGTAGATCGGAAACAGCAGGTCATAGCTGACGGTTAGGTCTAAGGTGTTACTTACAGTGAAGCGGGTCTGTGGATTAGTCATTCTAAAGTTATAGCCACCTTGTTCATCTCTACTATACAACATCCCGCCGGAAAAATCCAGCGAAAGCTCAGATGATGTTTTGGAAATATAATAATATTCGTTGATATTGGCGGTGAAGTCGTTGCCGTTTTTGATGGAGCTGTATATATAGGTCGCGTTTTCGATTACGAAGCTGTCCAGCACCCGTTCGGTATTGGATTTTGTACTGGATATCATGCTCATGAGGCTGGCATAAAGGAAAACGAGGGAAAGGATCATTGCTGTGATCAGCACCACAACCGCTGTTTTAATATGCGTCATATTCCATCCCTCACTTATAGTATTTTTGTGAAATCCCGCTGTGCTTCGCCGTGAGGGTGACCGGGATGCTGATCACACCCAATCCCCGCACTCTGGATTGCAGAACCAGCGTCACTGTGATGGTATCGCCAAGCTGCACCGTCTGCTGAGACGCATTAAAATAGCTGGTATTCCAGACAACGGCCGGCGCAATACCGGTTTCCGCAACCAGCTCATAGTACCGTGTGTTCACCCGCCCTGTGGTCGTGCCATTGGCGGCCGCGCAGTTGATCATCTCTTTTGCAAAATAGTCCATATCCTGTTTTACCGTCATGAAGGAAAAAACATTGAGGATCAAGACGATCATCATCATGGAAACGAGGACGGATATGACCACGTCGATATACCCGTCGCCACGTTTGTTTTTTATGAGGCTCACCAGCTTTTTCATCCGAACATCACCCCCAGACTGTTGATTACCTCAACAATGATCACCACCAGATAAAAGCTCATGAAACAGAACAGGAGGATCATGGACAATCGCTTGATTTTACCCGGAACCTTCTGAGCCCTTGCTTTCAGCATCTGCCGCTGATAATCGGCAAATTTGATGGATAGTGCCGACCAATACATCGCGGTTTCATCCCCGCGCAAAAGGGAGATCAGTCCGCGTGTTACATCTGAGAGCATAGAGCTTCCCACACGGGCTTCCAGCCGGGTCAGGGCTGACTCATAATTGCCGGAGCGCATATCCGCCACGGTAATGTCCAGTTCATATCTCAGCTCCGCGCCCGCGTTTTCACGGTAATCGTTGAGAATGGCGAGGACATCCCGGCTGTGGGTGAGGGTGTTCTCGATGGTGAATACCAGCCGGGGCAGTTCGTATTCGATGGCGTCCCGCCGCGCCTTGATTCTTTCCTGTATTCCTCTGGCTTCCTTCATATACATGGTAATGGCCAATATGACGACGAGAGGCGTGATGATCGGGAAAACAAGCAGGGCAAACGGGATCAGCAATAAGCACAGCGCCGCCTTGACAATGGCGTTTGCGATATGCAATTCCGGCGTAATATTCATATTGGCGGTTTGTAAATCCGAGAGGAGCTGCATCCTTTTATATTCGTTCAAGCGCAGCCGTTTGGAAAGCCATAACGCCAAATCCTTCAGCCATAGCTCAAGACTCGGCGTTTTTTTCTTTTGCCGTTTGGAGAGATGGGTCACAGCCTTGCTTGTTTTGAAAAGCGGAATCCTTGCAAGGTCTGCCGCGATGAGGAAAATCCCGAAGCCCACCAAAGCGGAGGCAAGGGCGTATAACAAATTCATATCGTTTACCTCCTGTATTCGATGGGCTTGGTATACTTCGCAAGGAGCAAGGAAGTCACCAGCACCGCCGCGCCGGACAGAGCCAGCACGAACTTTCCGGGCGTGGTGGTCATCAAGGTGTTATACCAGCTTTGGTTGAGCAGATACAGCAGAGGAATATTGCCGAATAGCATGGCGATCATCGTAAAATATTCCTTGCGGGGTTCGTAAATGATGGTTTTCAGTTCATTGTTCACGATCCGCACATCGGTCAGCTTGCCCACAATCGGCAGAAGCGCATTATTGAGCGTCCGGTCGTCCTGGCATTGCAGCAGGGCATCGCACCATTCGCGGTAAATGGCGTTGTCAATTTTGCTTTTCAGCTTATTGAGCGAACGCTTGAGGTCAGAACTGACGGCAGTGGCGTCGCCGAGAAAGGTTTTGAAGATATCCGTAATCGGCGGCTTGATATACCCGATGTTTTCATTGATCGCCGAAACGATATTATCGCTTCGGATATAGGATGTCGTGATGATCGAGAGCGCCGTTTCCATTTCCTGCTCGATGTGCTTGTCATAGTGGGCAATAGCGGATTTGGCGTACATAAACGGGATCAGGCAGAGGGCAACCGACAGGATGGGAACGAGGAAGAGGTTGCCGATCAGCAGGGCAACCGCGCCGCCGCCAACCATAA
This sequence comes from Candidatus Izemoplasmatales bacterium, assembly GCA_041672325.1. Classification (GTDB taxonomy): domain Bacteria; phylum Bacillota_I; class Bacilli_A; order Izemoplasmatales; family Hujiaoplasmataceae; genus UBA2289. Next base: position 16,318 of record JBAYZV010000006.1, on the reverse strand, counting down.
GAGCGACCGAAAGGGCGCAGACGATGACAAACTGATTGCTTTTCCCCGTGGCGATCATGGCGTTTCGGATATGCTCCAGCGCCGCCGAGATTTTACGGGATTTCTTCTTTCCCTGCGCGATTCTGACCTTGTCCCGAAGCGTCTGTTTTGGGGATATGATTTTGAGCAAATCGTCCGTGATCCGTTCGGGAGTCAAGTCTAAAAGCAGCACGGTTGCGGCAATCAGAAAGATGGAAGAAATTAAGGGAATGAGCATTTTACTATTCACACCTTTCGCTAAGAGTTGTCCGCAGGATGCAAAATAAATTCATCCGCAGACTAAGTGTGCGAAATGGGTGCAGGCTCAGCCTGACTCCTTTCTCATAAATTTTTGCAGTTCATTTTGCGGGACGCCGTATTGCATCAGCTTCCGCCCCAGGCTGTCCGACAGGACATTGGGTTTTTCAAAGTACCCCTCGATCACCGTTTCACCGTTTACGATCTCGTTGCGGGTGATGTTATACCGGTACAGCGTATGGTATTTGCGTTCGCCGGTGGGCAGGATTTCACATTCGGAGATGTCCATGATCTTCCGGGCGTTGTTTTCGCATTTATGGACATAGACGACCAGCGGGAACGCCTGTGCCGCCTGTGTCAGCGATGTGGCGAAATCGATGGGAAAGCGTTTTTGGCAGAGCAGGGAAATTCGCATATGCGCCGCGTCCGCCGCTCCCGCATGGACGGTAGACACGACCGTGTGTCCGGTCAGGGACGCTTCCACCGCCGAATGGCATTCCACATCGCGCATTTCGCCCACGATAACGATATCGGGATTGAAACGGAGGGACGCCACAACAAGGGTTTCCTGTGTGATATTGTAGGCTGGATTATCCGAAGGGCGCGACAGTGTATGAACCACATTGTTGGTGATGCCGTCCCTGCCGTGCCGCAGAAGCGAAAGCTCGCGGGAACCGGATTCAATACTGAATATGCGCTTATTGTCGGGAATACTCTGTAAGAGTGAGTTTAATAGTGTGGTCTTGCCGGAGCTGGTTGCGCCCGCGATCACGGTGGATACGCCGTAACGGACGCACATTTCGAGAAAGGAGAGCATTTCGTCCGTGGAACACTCGGTATCCAGCAGCATTCGGCGGTCGACCCTCTGCGGATGCAATAAACGGATGGAACAGGCGATGCCGGAATGCTCATCCACAATCGGTTCCTTGAGCGCCGTGATACGGGTATTATTCGGCAGGTGTCCCTGCGCCATCGGCGTGGCGTTGTCAATGATCATCCCCGAATGGTGCAGTAGCCGTTTTATAATATCCACCGCGTGCTGCGGCGAGTGAAAATGCTCCTTGATTTTAACGATACTGCCGTCGAGATAGGTCAAAGCGATGTCGTTCCACGCATTGATATTGATTTCTTCTAATTCCGGGGAACCGAGGTATTTGGTCAGCACCGAATACTCTGCCATCTCACAGTAAAGCGCGTCGGTCAGCGCGTCCTGCGTGTATCCGTCCGCCGAATAATTCATGTCGCGCAGATACTTTTCGATATATGACTTTAACTGGGACAGCTTCTTCCGATCGGTCAGGGCGGCGGCATAATGCGCCGAGATATGCTCCTGCGTTAAACCGAGCAGATGCCAAAAATCCATCGGCGTCACACCACCTTCTCCGTAATTTTTCTGATCATTTCTCTGTATTTTTTATCGGTAACGGGATGTGTCAGATCACCGCTCAACATCTGCACCTTGACCTCCCGGCAGTACGGCAAAACAAAAGACACATCCCTGTAATGTGTTCTGCATTCCTCTATGGGCAGATAAAGTTCATTGTCTGTAATGTTCATTCCGACGATGTGCTGATCGGTTTTGAAGCTGCTGTCGCCGTACAGCGGAAGCTGCGAGGCGAAAAAGCTCATGCTTTTCAGGTCAGGGGCGGCAAGCCGGAGAACGGTATCGGCCGTTTTGACCGCGGCGGCAGAGAGTCCGGCCAACTGTGAGCCGCAGTCCACCACCACATAGTCCGCAAGGGACTTCAGCATCGTAAAAAACACGGCGGCTTTGGCATCGTCATATTTCGGATAGGTATATTTATTCTCCCCGTCCTTGTAGGCGAGGACGCCGAAATTCTGCTTATTCCCCAAGGTGACGATGCTCCCGATCACATCCCCCTGCGTAATGTCGGCTTTGGAGAGCGCAGCGCCCACCGAATACAGCTCGTCGGCTTTTCGATTTGGGAACAGCAGGGGCAAAGCGGGGGTCTGGTTGTCACATGAGAGTATCAGCACCGTGGCGCTGTAATGGTCATAAATACTCAGCGCCAGCTTCGCGGCGAAGGTGGTTTTACCGGATCCGGGCACACCCCATACGGCGATCAGCTTACTCATTTTTATCACCGGCCTTTGTCAGCACCTCGTTTTGTGCATCCAAAAACTTCTGCGCGGTTTCGGCGTCGCCGCGATAGACGAGGGTCAGATAAATGTGGGATTTGCGGTCATGGAGCGCCAGCAGCTTGGCCTGCGCGGGCGTCACCAGCAGGGTTGCCGTGGCGGGGAGATCGGTGGTTCCGTCCTCGTTTGCGGTTAATTGGTCGCTGTCCGTTCCTTTGGCGGTGGTGGTGGTAACGACTCTTACATAGGTCAGTTCGGCGGGGATGGCGCTTTCATTTTCCGTCACTACGACCACGCTGACGATGTCGCCGTTCTTCAATTTGCCTGACAGACCGTTTGCAAAGCTCGGGATCGTAATACTGATGACTTGCTGTGCGCCGTTTAACTGCCGGAAGACATGATCGGCGGAAACGCTGTCGTCGGTGACCATATCGGGATAGATGCAGTTATCCGGCACGATGGTGACGGCGGCGTATTTGCCGACGATCTGTTTTTCATCCTTTATGGCGGTATCCTTGATGCCGAAGCTGCCGATCTGCACCTTTGCGATGTCCTCGGTGGTGATACGCTGTCCCGGTTCAATGCGCCCCACCACCTGTATCACCCCGGTCTTGCCCGACGCCACGGTGTTCACCAGCGGTGTGATGCCGAACATGACCGCAACGGCCAGCACAACACAAATAATGCCGATGATTGTTCTGTTTTTCATATGCGGTTTTTCCTCCTATTAAATTAGAAATGCGATCAGGCTTCCCGCTGCCAGATATGGCACGACCGGAAAGGCTTCATTGATTTTTCTTCGCTCTATCAGCCGGGATATGACGGTGACCAGCAGCCCTGCCGACAGCCCGATGATGATGGCGAGGAATCCGCGCCCCAAACCGAGCAGAAAGGCACAGGCTGCCATGAACTTGATGTCGCCCCCTCCGTAGGAGGGGTTGGCCGCGTCGTAGCTGCCCGGCCGTCGTATGGCGATCATAAGCTGCGGAATCGTGATGACTGCCGCCGCGATGAACATACCGGGCAGCTCGGCGGGGGTGATCCCGATCAGCGCCGTGATCCCGATCATAACGGGAACGGCGTCGGACACCTCTCTTTTCCGTATGTCGGATATGGCGGCGTAAAGCAGCAGGAGAGCAAAAATGATACATTTAATAACTGCCATATCCGCCGCCGTTTCCGCGCTTAACAAAGAAGAAAAACGCGGCCATGATCACCACCAGCACCACGATAATTCCCACCATGACGCCGATGTTATTTTCTTCAAATTCCGCGGCAAGCTCTACCGAATCAGATAAATCCGTAAGGGGAAAAATGACGTTGTTCTCTTGGGTGACGCCGTTCCTGACTCCGGAAGGCGTACCGGGCATGGCGACTGTGAGGGTTAGCTCGCCGTCCGTTTCCTGTGGCGTGATGGTCGCTAAAAAGCGATAAGAGTTATAGAAAATGCCCTTGTTTTCAGAAACGGTGACCGTGTCAAACAGGGGTTTATCGCTGTTTTCAAGCGTTGCTTTTTTCAGCTTGGTTTCCAGCTCGCTGACGGTGATTTTATCGGTGGATTCTGACAGACTGATACCGCCGCCGTTCAGCGATACCGTGATGGGCGGTTTCGCGCCGCAGCCTGTCAGACAGGCGCAGATGGCTAATACGCAGAGGATGACTGATATAACTTTTTTCACGATTTTTCCTCCTATGAAAAGATGATGCGGAGCGGGTTTTTACGCCCGCTCCGCACAGCGGTCATTGTTATCCGGCGTAATCGAACAGGTCTTTGATCTTGTCCGTCAACGTGGGCAGGATCGTGCCGGAGAACAGCAGATACAGTCCGGCGAGCAACAGCGCACCGATCACTACGGCGATTAAAATCTTCACGCCGCTGTCAATGAACCCCTCGGCACGGTTGCTTGCGAGTGTGAGCTTGGTCATGGTGAATGCGGCTTTTACCCGAGCAAACATAGATTTGATCTTATTGACATTTTTCTTAAACAGATTTTTCATGGAACATACCTCTTTCTGATTTTGATAAATTTTTGTGGGGATGGATTACAGGGCTTGCGCAATGTCTTGGGGTTCGCTCTGTTGCGGAGGCGGCTTTTGCGAAGGGAGTGTCCCTTGCGAGAGATACTGCGCGTAGGCGTCCAGCACGATGCCTGTGATCTGTTCTCTCGCTTCGCGGTTGATGGGGTGGAAGGTGTCCTGATATCTGTCCTTGTACTTGGTGGACGGCATGACGACAACATCGCCGTTTTCGCCAGTCAGCACTTTAACTCCGTGGACGGCAAAATCATCGCCGATATTGACCGACGCGATCGCCTTTACCTTTCCATCATCAAAAACCCTGTGGATTTTCGCTGTAAGTGTCACTGTTTGCTCTCCTTTCCTGAAGTTATCTATCTAAAAACCGACTGCTGTCTGTTTCAATGCCTCATAAAAAATGCGGACAAATCATGGATCGGCAGCCGGTATCTAAACCAAATTGGCGCAAAAAAATGACGGCGTTTTATACCGTCACCTCTGTGCATGATTTTGTTATTGCGGAAAGCTATATCATGTTCATACCCTGATCTTCATTCTGCGTTTCGACCAATTCCTGACCCTTCAGTTCTAATTCGACCAGCGTTGCCATGAGCGCGTTCCTCGACCCGCCAAAATCGGCGAGATACTCGGTCAGCTCCTGACTGATACGCGCCGGAATCTTGGCAGATGCTGTAGTATCGCAAAGCTTCGGATATTCCGAATACCGCTGATATGCTTCATCGAAGCCTTCAGGCAGGCTGTCCGTATGATCCAGAAAATCATCAACAATCCGGTTAATGACCTTATTGACTGTTTCATCGGTCGCGTTTTTGTGGGCGTCAAGGGCAATGCGATGATCCTTTGGAATCTTGATAAAAAGATTCATCATTTCCTCGGTCGGTGCGGGTTCGTCCGGCTGATTCTGCTGCTCGGCTTGGTCGGCCTGCTCCGGCAGAGGTTCGCTATCCGGCAGTTCCGCTAAATCCGCAGGCACGGGAGATTCCTCGGCTTGCTGTTCCGGCCTTTCGGCATCCTGCTCCGGCTCGGATACGACCGATGGGATACCGCCGTCCTGTTCCTCCTGTACGGGAACTTCCGCTTGCGCCTGATGAAACGCGATATCAGCTTTGATAAGGTTGATAAAATAGTTTTTGACCGATAAGCCGCTTTCCTGCTGACGCAGGTCGTATTCCTTGAGAAAATCCCAATCATCTACCTGAAAGGCAATGGTTTTGACTTTTTTATTCATGGTTTTTCACTCCTGCTTTTATTGATTCATACCTTTCATACCGGCATCTTCGGACAAGACTTCCCCCTGTCCATCGAATCCAAGAGACATTTCCTCGGACAGCTTCTGCTCATACGCTTTCATAACGGCATCGTTCATTTGCTCACGGGCTTCAGCGGTTACGGCATGAAAAATGTCCTTATAGCTGTCGCCTGATTTATAGGACGGCATAGAAACGAAATCGCCTTTCTGACCGCTGATGACTTTAATGCCGTGGACGGCAAACGCGCCGCCGATGGTGAGGGATGCCGTTGCCCGAACATTTCCATCATCCTTTGTATTCATCCAGTTGATGCTGGCTCTGACCGGCATTTTAGCGGCTTGTTCCGTGGGTTTTGGCGATGTTTTCGCTCCCGTGGACTTGCTTGGGGATTTGGCTGGCATAGTGACTCCTCCTCGTATATAGATTTTATTTATTGCATTTGAATGCCGGTATCCAGTTCCTCATCATCGGAAAACTCCGGCTGACTGAATTCCGCGAGATACTGCTGTACCTGATCGTCGGTGAGGGAGTAGAAGTTGCCGTCGCCGCCGTTTCTTACAATGAACATCGGGCCGACGTACAGGTTTCCGCTTATGGTTCGGTTTTCTTCCATTCCACGGATCAAGCCTTCCTCATTGGCGATCAAAACCGCGTCATCTTCAAAGGGGTACGCTACCTCGAGATGTCCACGCACAGCCTGCTGGAATGCACGGAAATGGTCGGCGACCTCGGCTTCGTAAGCGGGCTTGCCCGGCTCTAAAGCGACCACCCGGAGCAAATTTTCCGGCTTATGGGTTTGCTTTGCTTTGAAATCGATATGCTCGAAGCCGAAAGAGTCGCAGAAAAAGAAACCGTGCAGATAGTTGCTGTTGTTCTCGGTGATTTCCACTACGTCAGAGGCACTCAGGCTATGTCCCCTGAAAAAAGGCGGATGATTGGTATTGAACAGGGTATAGACATCCTCCAGCGTCTTGCAATTGACTTCGCTGTCAAACACTTCATCGTAGAGGGTGGGATCCAACAGCGCCGACCGTCCGTTTGCCCGCTGGACTTTCTGCGTTTCCTGTAATCCGGCAAACTTTACCCGCAGGGTATCGCGGTCGGAATTGATCTGATAGATTTTAATTTTCATCGAATCACATTCCTTTCATGGCAGGGCCTTGTGTTTCGCCTTGATCTTCAGGTGCGGCAAGCATTTGCTGCTTCTCTTTCGCCCAATCTGCCAGATAGCTCTCATCGCAGATTCCGACAAAATCCTGTCGGTCAAAGCGGGCTTTTTCACTGTCAATCAAAAATTGCCCGAATACGGCGCGCCCCGATGCATCGGGTGAGCAGCCGAAGCCTGACTCAGCCACAAACAATTGATTTTCCGGTGTCCGGCAGGATTCTTTCAGCACATCCGCCCGTAGAATCAAGAGCTTTCCGGTATAGTCCTGCCGATGAATATCGCCCTGCACACGGTGCCGGTGGTCGTAGAGATTAAGAGCAGCGTACATCTGCTGAACCTTATCGGCCAGATAGTCCACTAAGGTCTGATGACTGTTTAAAAGATAACTTGTGCTATGATCCCGCATCTCCCGTTTTTCAGGACGCGGGATATAGATATCCGAAGCCCAAACCTTATTCTGAGGGCTGATCCGTCCGTCATAGTCGTAGTGCTGGATGTGATTGGCCAGCACCCAGCGGGTGCGGTCAAAGCCGAATTCCGCGACGGTTTTCTGCGGGATTTCCCCTTTGATATGCATCCCGTCAAAATTCTCGCGCACCATCTCGTCGATGAAATCCCGGCATCGCTGGTTTTCAGCAAAAGATTCGCGCCACTTATCCTGCTCATTGTGATGCATGGCTTCATAAAAGGAATAACGGTACAGCGGCTTGAAATCAGGCATTTTGCTCACCCCCGCTTTGCTCGCAAAGCGATTGTGCATATTCAGCCCACCTTACCGAGAGGTGGATCAGCGCGGTACGCAGTTCCTCCGACGTCAGATCGTCCAACAGTTTTTTCAGTGCGGCGGAGCTGTCTTTCGGTTCCGGTGAGGGAACGCTTTTACAGCCGTCGCATATTTTTTCACGCTTGACCAGCACTGTTCGTTCATCCATCTCAAAACTGACCACATCGTTGTATGCAAAGCCCATCACGCGGCGGATTTCCCACGGAATAGTGATGCGTCCGCGCTTGCCGAGGATTTTATATATTGTTTTTGTCATGTCAGTTACTCCCTTCAAAACTCACGGCGTGTGCCGTGGGATTTACAAGCGCCCTCGTAATCGCTGTCATCGCAGCAAGCGTAACAGGGACAGGAGAGGCAGTCGCCGTCGCAGTCGGTTTCGGCCACCGGGCAGGAGTCACAGTCGCCGTCGCAGACGAATTCCTCCAAATCTTCATCGATTACTCTGCGAACGACCAATGCGCCGTCATCGGTAATGTGGGTTTCCAATATCGTGTCGGGGCCGATGCCGAGGGCATCGTAATCCTCAGCGGGTATTGGCAAAAATTTAAATTGTGCCATCGGTGATGACCTTCCTTTCTTCTAATACTCTTTGTGGGTTCCGCGGATCGTCAAACAGCGTAAGCTGCAAAAAATTCCGGGCCTGCTCGGTGGTATCGTAGTTGGCGATGAGCAGCTCGGCATATTGCTTGCCGCCCTCATATCGCTGCGCGATGTTGGAAAGGCGGGAGGTGCCTTCGATCACGATTCCGGGTCGGTTGTAGAGGGCGTGGATTTCCGGGCAATCATTATAGGACAGTAGGAACTTCCCCTGGATTTTGAGAAGCGCATCGGCCAGCCGCTGATGGTCGGCGGGTGTGAAACCGACGTCCTCGTAGTAGTCCTCCGTGGAGTAATAAGGGGGATCACAATAAAAGAATGCGTCGGGACGGTCATACTGCTTGATGAGATGCTCGAAGTCCCTATTTTCAATTACTACATTCTGCAATCTTCCGCATGCCGCACGGATCAGTGGAAAATTCGCCCACATAGACCGAGGCTGCGCGCCGAAGCTGTCCAGACCGCTGGCGTAGCTCTGTCGGATCAGTTGATAGAAATATGCCGCCCGCTGAATATCCGGCAAATCGGTTCTCGTTTTCAATTCGTTTCGGATGTGCTTGAAATCCTCACGGGAGTTAAGGGTGAATTCCAGCCGGGCAATCAGTTCTTCGGGATGATCGCGCACACAGCGGAACAGATTGGCCAGATTCGGGTTGAAATCGTTGTAGACTTCAAAATCGTTTTTCGGAGGCTTGTGAAACAGTATCCAACCGCCGCCGCCGAACACTTCGATATAGCGGGAATATTTCAGCGGGAAACGAATCAGAATTTCATCCCGCAGGGCTTTCTTACCGCCGATCCAAGACATAAAAGAATTCAATAAAATCACCGTCCTTTAGAGCGGGGATGTCTGCGTGTAGAAACAAAAAAGCGGGATCGCTTCTTGTGCGCTTGTTTTAACAAGCTTTACACGCAAAACGACCCCGCATAGTATTGTATATTTAATTGTTACATCATGGTCATGTCAAAATCTTCATCTTCGTAATAGTCCTCCTGTTCATCAAATTCCTCGTTTTCATCCTCATCCACCGAGGTGATGTTGACGTACTCGCCGATAATACACAAGGCTTTGTCGTAGTTGCCGCTGTCCATGACGCGCTGCCGCATTTCGGCGGCTTCTTCTTTCATGCCGTTATCTTTCAGCGTTCGGGCTGCAATCCCAATGAGGTTGAAGATGTTGCCGTCCTGCCCAATTAAGGGACAGTCAGGCTTTTTACTCTCCTGCGATTGCCCGATGATAAAATCGCCCAATCGGTTCGGAACATAATCACTGAGCCAGGTGCCGCCGAAGCTCTCATGGGTTTTCAGCCGCCACATGGCCAGCTTGCCCCAGTCCAGCTTGACTTTTTCTAAGCTGAAAAGAAGATTGCTACACCCGTCATGCTCGAAAACAGACACATCCTTGAAGTTATCGCCTTCCAGCAGGATACCTTCTTTAGTGAGAATATCGCTGATGCCGCTGACCCATTCATCCAAATCCCCGCCGCAGCCCTGTAAAATCAGACCTTCGGTTTCATTCATTCGGCGCAGCTCGTCCGGAGTAATTTTTTTGATCATAAACTCAGCCCTCTAAATTCTTCAGATTCGTCTTTGTCAGGAACATAAGCGTTGCGGACGGCGTCCTCGCCGATTTCTTCTAACAAATCGTTGTAATCCTCCCACGAAGTGCAGGGGCGAACGCCCCAATCCGCACAGTCCCGGATACACTGCTTTGCTTCTTCGCTGTTATCATCAAAGGCGGGAGAGGGTTGCAGGATAGCCGTACCACGCGCCATATTCCAGACCAGCGATGTGGGGTAACCGCCCGTTTGATCACACTGAAAATCCTGACTGATATATACCTCCTCATAGCTGTATTCCATCAGGTAAGGCCTCCCATTCCGGGTTCTTCGGATTCGTCCATATCACTGTCCACATAATGATAGGTTTCATCATCCTCCGAATACTGTAATCCGTGTTCGGCAAGATCGACCCCCATAATATCCGCCGCCAGTTCATAGGCACCGGCGGACAGGTGGTCGGGGATGAATTCATCAGTGATTTCTCCATTTTGCCAAGTCTGCTGACCCACATTGGAGCCGATATCCTCGTCAGCCCACTGGTAGAAAAATTCCGCGTCGGGGAATATTTGAGAAAGACGTTCCATGATGGGATCGACCCTGCTCCACGCCGTCAAAAATTCTATCTCATTGTCGGCGTTATGAAAGGCGGGGCTATCGTAGCCGTAACTGTTCCATTTACTGCCCCAATTTCGGACAGACCAGTCGTACCAATTATTTTTACCGTATAGCTCTTTTTCTGCTTTGCCAAGATTCCCACGGAAGATGTTCTCAGGCATGGGGATTATCTTGTTGAAGTCCAGGGAATTGCGCTGAAGACCATCCTCGTCCGAACGAATGGCAGCGAGGATTTCAGCGGTACGTTCTTTTGAAACACCATTAATTGTAATGATATTGGTGATATGATTTGGCATATTTATCTTCCTTCCTTAATCCGCTTATTGCAGATGCTGATATATTCGGGGTTTAACTCAAATCCGATATATTGTCGTCCCAACGTTTTAGCAGTCATGGCAACTGTGCCGCTGCCCATAAAAGGATCCAACACTACGCCGCCGACCGGGCATCCGGCGAGCATACACAGCTCGACCAGTGCGCGGGGGAAACTGGCGAAATGAGCATCCTTGAGAGGCTGGTTCGGAATATTCCACACGGAGCGCTTGTTGCGCCACTGAGGGATATCTGCGGACAGCCGTGGACGGGGCTTGTTAATGCATTGAGCGGACTGTCCCGGAGCGCCCGAGGTATATTTGTTTTCAGAGACGGCACGCTTCGCCCTTTCGATAGTGGTTTGGCTGACCGGTTCCTGAATTGCTTTATGGTCAAAATAGTACCGCTGGCTTTTGGCAAACAAAAAGACCGATTCGTGAGATTTCACGCATCGATCTTTTACGCTTTCGGGCATACAGTTATTTTTGTTCCAAATGACCTCCTGCCGGAGATAAAATCCCATATCCCGCAGGGCAAAAGCGACCCGCCAAGGGATACCGCAGAGGTCTTTTGATTTTATGCCGGGGATTCGATTGTTTTTGGTTTTTTTCTGACCGGTGCGTCCTTTGGGGTTCTTGGGATCGAAGTAATCAGCCTTGTTGCCCGTGCCGCAGTAGGTATCGGAAATGTTGAGCCAGCAGACGCTGTCCGGCCGAAGAACACGGTATACCTCGGCAAAAATAGCGCACAGACGCTCTATATATTCGGCGGGGCTGTCCTCCTGCCCGATCTGACCGGGGACGCCATAATTTCTGAGCGCCCAATAGGGTGGGCTGGTTATACAGCAGTGAACACTATCGGCATCAAGCTGCTTCAGCCCCTCAAGACAGTCCATATTGTAGATTTGATTCATTTCAAGCAAGGTTGATTCCGCCTTCCTCTTGCTGCGCCATTTGTTCTTCGGCGACTTCCTCCAGGGATAATTTCCGGAAATTATCCTCATCAGGAAACAGAGAAAGGCCGCGTTTATTATCCCAACGCATAAGAAGCGCAGGCTGATCATCCATTCCCACTACGGTTCCGCGTAAGCCGGGTGGCATATCACGCTCATCGTTGCAAAGCGAATTGAGCTCGATTCGAGTGCCTACCGGATACACCTGCTTAAGGTGTTCTTTTTGCTGCCGCAAGGCTTCACCTGATTGAAATCTTCGCATACTGTTTTTACCTCCGATTATTTTTTGTTTATCCGTGTCCGATTGCGTGAGCATATCGATGAAAAACTGCTTGCCGCCGGCTTCCATCGCTATTTTGTAGGCTTCATTAAAATCTTTGCATTGACGCTGCACGACCGGCTCAAAGAATGCTTCACCGATGTGGGGGATCGCGCCCTCATAATTCCCGGCTTCCAGCATCCCATCCTTTTGGATTTTCATATAGATACCATCTTCGCCGCCGTGGTAATAAAAAGCGCCGCGCCCATTCAAACGGTAGATTTCATCCTCCGTCCAGCGGAATTGGCTGTTTTGCGTAACAGCCTGCCATCTCTCAAATTCTTGCTTGGTCATAAGAATTTTCCTCCAATAAAATAGCCCGCAGGATTTTCCTACGGGCGGTGATTGTATTATTCGATTCCGTTCATATGGAACAGTTCGTCAATGTCATAATCAAAGGTGAAGGTATTATCGCCGCGCCATGTCCAGCCGGTGATGGTGTCGATGTCGAAGTCCGCGATGGCGCTGTATATTCGTTCAATGTCCGATTTACTTGCCGGCTGCGGTTCGCCGTCGCCCTCGGAAAATGTGGTAACATAGGCGGTGATTTCCTTTGAATGGTCTGTGGATAACTGCTCCACGAATTCTCCGAAGTCGATACAGTCCTCGTTGTCTTCCAGATCGTCGTAATTTGCAGGAACGCCGCCCATAAAAAACTCGCAGTCCTCGCCGGTGTCCGTCCAGAGCCGAACGCGGGAGAAGATGATTGCCGGAGCATGGGCTTTTGCTGATTTTATGTCTTTGATGGCATCCAGCAAATCTTTTTCATCATTGATATGCCCATCCGCCATTTGGTGTGTCAGATCGATCTGTTGTGGGGTGGGAAGACGATAGAATAAATCGCAGACAGTATTGACGGCAGAGAGTCGGGCGTTATCTGAAAACAGGGATTGCAACCAGTTATCAATACTGGTTTCGGCAACCAGTTTCACTCCAACGCTGCCAGGCGAATATTCTCCGTTCAAAACAAGGTCGGCATAGGGCTTCCAAAATCCGGCCGACAAGAGGTAGTTACTGACTTCCAGTTGACTGTGCGGAAGATCGAAGATTGCCGGAGAACCGCCGAGGTCAATAATCACTTTTAACACAGCGTCAAACTCCTTTCAATGCAAAAAGCCCATCGGCTATTGATTTCGATAGGCTTTTTTGGGGGTTCTATTTGATTTTTATAGCGCTCGGGCAAGGTTTGTATCACGAGAGTTCGTTACTCCCCTGAATGGTAAAATCCTCGAAATGCATCCTTGAAACAAAGGGGCGAATTTTTATCCCCAAACATGCGAAAAACCCGCTAACTTAGCGGGTTTTTCTGTCCTGCATCTTTTTCATCAGGACAGGTTGGCGGAGAGGGTGGGATTCGAACCCACGTGCGCTTGCGCGCAAACTGATTTCGAGTCAGCCCCGTTATGACCGCTTCGATACCTCTCCGTATAAGGCGGTGAAGTCATTGGCCTTTCAATTTGCCTCCCTATAATAGCACGGCGGCGGGAAAAAATCAATGCCTTTTTAACTTTTATCGCAAAATGTCGCCGTCAAGAAAAACCCTTGAACCCGTCGCGCCGCGCTGGCCCTGATACTTGCCGTTATAAGGGGTCGTCACCGGGGAATCCGTCTTCGCGAAAACAAGCTGCCCCACCCTGCGGCCGGCTTTCAGCTCTATCGCGCAGCGGTTCGCGTTAAAAAGCTCCAGCGTTATCTCTCCCTTAAAGCCGGGGTCAACCCAACCGGCGTTTTGAATAAAAAGCCCCATTCTGCCAAGCGAGCTCCGCCCCTCGACAAAGGCGGTAAGGCACCCTGGAAGCTCAAAATACTCCATTGTCGTCGCGAGTACAAACTGCCCCGGCAGAATGACGTAGGTTTCAGCCTTTATTGTCTTGTACTTAATTGTCTCCGCCATTGTGATAACTCCGGCGGAGTTATCCTCCACCACCCCGAACGTATTGCCGAGCCGCACGTCAAAGCTTGCCGGCTGGATCTGACTTTTTTCATACGGCTCAATTACAAGGCTCTTGTCACTCAGCATTTTTAAAATAGCGCCGTCGGATAATATCATGTCTTGTTTCCCCCTTTTGTCCTGACAACACTATACCAGAGGGGCGGGGCTTTTTCAACACTTATCGCGAACCGAAAAAAAGTTTTAGAGCTGGACAATCCCGTACACGCTGCGGGTAAACTTCTCAAGGGCTTTTTTCTTGTCCTCAAACACCTGCGAGCGCTCTTTAAAGTATTTTTTCATTATCATTTCGGCGGGGGAGTGGATTTTGTAAATGTAAAAGGTTTCAATAAGGTCGGTCTCGTATTCGTCAAGGGCGGAAAGCCCATTGGCTATCATCTTAAGCTGGCGGTCAACCACCGTTTTTCTGAAAAACGCGTTGTCCATCACCGTGATTACGTTGACAAGATGCTCTTCATATTTGCTCCCGCCCCCCTTTGCCACCGAAGTGTCGCAGAGCGCGAAATGCTTTGCGGAATACTTCTCGGCCTCAAGCATATTCAGTTCTTCGGAAAGCGAATCCCTCGCTTTTATAAGCTCATTTTTCCTCTTTAACAGATCTTTCGCGTAATCCCTGTAGTCCATTTTCTTCCTCCGCTTTAGTATTATTGATTTTAATTACGCAATCCCGAACAAATGTTCGTATTTAAAGTGATTTTTTTGCGCCGCCCGCGATAAAGCAAACGGCGCCGTAAAAAGGCAATTATTTAATTTTCGTTTAAAAAGAAATTTTCTTTACACCTTAATTATACCATATGTTCCCTTAATTTGTCAATAATAACAGAAAAATATAGTAACTTTATTTTTCCCGAAAAGTCAAAAAAAGGCGGTTAAAATCAACAAAGGTCAACTAAAGTCGAATAGCCCGAGTATATAAAGCCTTAGGTAAATATAGTCGCTCACTCCGACGGCCCCGTTGCCGTCAATATCGGCGGCGGAAAAGCCAACCGTGTCAAGCCCGCTTAACCCGAGTATGTTAAGCCTTAGTATAATATAATCGGTCACGCCAATCAAACCGTCGCCGTCAAGGTCGCCCTTAACTGAAATGAAAAACTCATTCCCGCCGGAAACCAGCCTATCGTTGGTTCTTATATAAGCGCCTCCGCCGAAAAGCTCATAGTCCCCGGTAAGGTTAGCGGCAAAGTCATCGCGGGCGGTTTTTGGGTTAACGCCGGAAATTATACCCCGGGAAAAATCTATTTTATAACCGCTTGAGGCGAGAACCGTAAACGGAAGCGAAAAAAAGCTCACCCTCCCGGGGACAACCTCAAAGCTAAGCGGTTCGTAGGACGCGTCATAGAGCGAAACTGAAGTTTTCGCCGCGGTTATTGCGCTTTCGCAGTCTTCTTGTTCGACAGGGCGGAAAAACAGTTTTATTATCCCGCCTTTGTCGGACAAAATCCCGTCGGAACGCAAAAACACAAAGCGGATCTGCCCATAATAATTATCGTTGACCGAATAAATATCAGCCGAAAACAGGCTGTCGATTTCATAGCGGGAGAGATACACCTTTGTGTGGTCGTAAAGTATATTCAGCGCCCCGGCGGAAATGCCGGGGTTTTCGCCAATCGAAAGGACGACGGGGCATTCGTCAAGGTAAAAAGCGGTGCTTTCGTCAAAACAAAACTCCGCGGGGGAAGCGGCCGAAAGCGCGCCCAATTCAGGCGTGAAAAACACCAAAGACACAAAAAGAAGCGTTACGGCGATCCTTTTCATTTGAAAACTTCCTTTTTAGCGGGCGAAGAGCGGATTTTCGGTATCCGCTTAATACGCTTTGCCCCAATAGACCAAATGCTCTGCCTGCCTGCCGCATATCACGCAGTTGTCGCTGATTTTCCCGCCCTCAAAGGGAATACAGCGGGAGGAAAGACCCGTGAGCTCTTTCATTTTTTCCTCGCAGGCCTCGCCGCCGCACCACATAGCCCTTACAAACCCGTCGCCGTGTTCCTCAAGGCGCTTTGAAATTTCGTCAAGGCTCGCGCAGTCATAAGTGTGTTTTTCGCGGTTTGATTTTGCCTTTTCAAACAGCCCTTCGCGAACATCATTAAGCTTTTTGCCGAGAATGTCGCTCAGCAGCGTCAGCGGAACCGTTTCTTTTTTGCCGTCGTGACGGGTGACAAGCACGCAGCTTTCGGAGAGTATATCCCTCGGCCCTATCTCAATCCTTACGGGAACCCCCTTCATTTCATATTCGGCAAACTTCCAGCCCACCGAATTGTCGCTGTCGTCCAGTTTTACGCGGTAGTCTCTGAGGCCGGCCACAATCTCCCCGCATTTTTCAAGCACTCCCGACTTGTGCTGGGCGACTGGAATAATAACGGCTTGAACGGGGGCAATATCGGGGGGGAGCACCAGC
>JBAYZV010000005.1:0-26426 GCA_041672325.1 Candidatus Izemoplasmatales bacterium | reverse complement strand
ATCCAAAATTCCATTCTCCGCTTGAAAAGTTACTCTCTTATCTTTTGGTACATAATCAGCAACTAAGGTAGGAATTCCGATACCTAGATTTACTAAATCACCATCATTTAATTCCAACGCTATTCTTGAGGCTATTATTTCTTTTTCATTCATTTTCTTCACCAGCCAAAATATAATCTACAAAAGGAAACGGTGTAATCACGTTTTCAGGATCGATTTCCTCTACCATTTTAAAAGGTTCAACAACTACTAATTCAGCAGCAGTAGCTATTATAGGATTAAAATTTCTCATAGTTTGAGAATATTTAAGATTTCCATAGCTATCTGCAATAGCTCCACCAACTAAAGCTAAGTCAGCACCCAATGCTTCTTCAAGAATATATTTCTTTTTCTTAACTTCAATAACTCTCTTTCCATCTTCTACTATTGTTTCTAGCCCTGTTGGAGTTAAAACTCCACCCAGACCAGAACCAAATGCTCTGATTCGTTCAACCAAAGTGCCTTGAGGAACAAGTTCAACTTCCAACTTACCTTCTTGCATTAACTGACCGACATAAGGGTTCGTTCCTATATGTGAAGCAATTAACTTCTTTACCTGATTATTGACAATGAGTTTTCCAACTCCTTTGTCTTCATAACCCCCATCATTACAAATAATTATTAAATCTTTTATTTTAGATTTTACAACCAAATCAATTAATTTTTCAGGACTTCCATTAGTTAAAAACCCACCAACTGATATGACCATTCCATCCTTTAATAAACTGATGAATTTATTTTTATCTATATAGCCTCTCATAATCTACCTCTTCTTGGGAGGCATAATCTCCGCCACGCCTACTATAACAATTTCGTCATTTTGATTTTTAGCAACGCAATCAAAAACTACCCTATTTCTTTCATACTCTATTTCTTTAACAACTACTGTGGCAGTTATTTCATCGCCAAAATAAACAGGTTTAGTAAATTTTAAAGACTGCTTAGTATATATACTTCCTAAACCAGGTAATTGCACTCCAAAAACAGAACTAAACAAAGAACCAACTAACATTCCATGTACAATCTGCTTCTTGAAAATTGTTTTTTCTGCATAATCTTTATCGACATGTGCAGGGTTAAAATCTGTAGAAATTTTAGCAAAGTCTAAAACATCCGTTTCGCTAAAATGCTTTTTTGTTTCGGCTTTGTCACCAATTTTAATTTCATTAATACTAAAACTATTCATCGTATCTCCTCCTAAAATATATAAAAAAAGCCATTATATTTTTAAAAAATATAACAGCTCTCCATTCATAAAATGGCAGTATTTAACCTGTACGTTTAAATACCAAGATTTTGACTTATAGACTAATCAACTCTTTCGGCGAAATACTCCTTTTTAAAATCTCTATCCGTCCAGAATAAAAAATTAGATTCAATACCAATACTTCGCACCTCTGTGTCTATTAAATTATATAGTAATTATACTTAAAAATGAAAGCGTTGTCAACAGTCAATATTTACATTTTTATCACCATATTTTTATATATATTAATGGTTTTATGATATAATTTATATCGGTATTGATTGGAGGATTTTTATGTTAGGTGTCATTACTGGAGCTTCATCTGGAATAGGTAAGCAAATCGCTTATAAATTAGCTCAAAAAAAATATGATTTAATTCTAATTGCTAGAAGAGAAGATAGACTTCTAGAAATTAAAAATGATTTGCAAGATTATGGAGTTAACATCAATGTGTATGCATATGATTTATCTAATTTATCATCGTGTAAAGAGATGATTAACCAACTGAAAAGTTATGAAATAGACTTATTTATTAATAACGCTGGTTTTGGTGTATATGGTCATTCTTTTAATAACGAAACTGCTAGAGAATTTGATATGATTGATTTAAATATTAAGTCTCTTCAATTTCTAACAAAAGAAATCATAAAAATAATGAAGAAGGGTACAATAATTAATATTAGTTCAATGGCCGCTTTTTTGCCAACACCTTTTCTTTCTAGTTACGCTGCCACCAAAGCTTATGTATACTCTTATTCACAAGCAGTGAGATATGAACTTAAAATGAGTAACATTCCAATTAATCTTCTCACAGTTTGCCCAGGACCTGTTATAACAGAGTTTAACTCTGTTGCCAATGCAAGCCCAAAAATGAAAGGTTTATCCGTTGAAAAATGTGTTAACAGCATTATTAAAGGAATGGAAAAAAATAAACCATTAATTATTCCTGGCATTAAGATGAAGCTTCTAAAGTTTGTTATTCGACTCACTCCAAATTGGCTTCTTTTAAAAGTTGCTTATAAAGTTCAAAGTAAGAAATAAGAATTATTCTATACCCCCTAGCGAGTTTATAACTCGCTAAAAGCACGTGGAGGAATTATGAAAAAAATAATAAATTTAATCTCAAACAATGATGATTTCAAAAAAATCAATTCATTATTTAAACACAATGAAGAAATATATATTAACAACACCAATGAAGACAATGCTTTATTGGTTCTTTTGGGATTATTTTATCAAAACGACGAAACAATATTCGTAGCCACACCAAATCTATATAAAGCACAAATACTATATGACAAATTAAGTAGAGTTCTTAAAAAAGATGAAATATCATTTTATCCTCAAGATGAGTTTCTGACAAACGAATTGTTGGTTAGTTCTAATGAGTTTCGTTTAGAAAGAATCAACACTATCATCAAAATTATTAATAAAAAGAAAAGAATTGTAATCATTAATCTATATGGCTTACTCAAGCCTTTGTTCTCTCCAAAAAGATGGTATAACTCTAAAATTAAAATAGAAATTGATAAAGAATATAATATCGAGGATTTAAAAAATAGATTGATCGAATATGGCTATAAAAAAGAATATACAGTTGAAAAAATAGGTGATTTTTCAATAAGAGGTGGAATAATTGATATTTTCCCTATTAGTTATGACAATCCCTTTAGGTTGGACTTTTTTGGCAACCAAATAGAAAAAATAAAATCCTTTGACATTGACACTCAAAGATCTACTTCAGAAATCGATAATTTTTCAATATATCCTATAACCGACTTTTTCTATAATGATGATGAATTAATTACACTTGAAAAAATCATTAAAGAAAAAATAGCGAAAAATAATTTTTCAAAAGATGCTCTAGACACTATTAAGAACGATCTTGATAAACTACAAAACCGTGAAGAACTTGACAGATTAAATAGATATCTTCCGTTTCTAACTGATAAGCATTACAAAGTATTAGACTTAGTAGAAAACGGTAAAATTTTCTTCCTTGATTACCATCGCTCTATTGAACAAAATGAAATTTTAATCGAAGAGATAAAAGAATGGTATATGCAAACAAGTGATTATCCAAAGATGGATTTTGATATTTTATATGATTTTAACGAGCTTGTTGTTAACCATGGAATTAAAGCTGATTATCTTGATTATGAATACAAAAACAGATTTAAAAACATTTTCTCTATATTTGGTGAAGAACCAATAACATACAACGACAACTTAAATTACCTTTATAGAGAATTGAGAAATAATCTATATAAAAATACTCAAATAATTGCTTTTGAAAAGAAAACTTCATTAGAAACCTTCAAAAACAAACTAGACTTTGAACAAATACCTTACTCTGTAAATAACTTAAAAAACGCTGAAAACAATAAGGTTAATCTTATTTTGAATGACTGTGTTTTTGATTTTGTATCTCGCTCATTCAATATAAAGCTTGTTACTGAAGAAGCTATTACCAGAAAACATATAACCCGAAAAAGAGGTGAATATGTTTCTGTATATAAACGTTCTGAACGCCTTTCTAGTATCAACGATTTATCTCCAGGAGATTATGTTGTTCACTATGATTATGGAATTGGAAGGTTTCTTGAAATTAAGACTATGCAGTTTGGTAATGTTCAGAATGATTATATTCATATCGAATATAAACATGGTGACAAATTATACGTAACTTTAGATGGAATCGATCAAATACATAAATATTCAGGAAGTGATGGTTATAAACCAATTCTTTCTAAACTTGGGGGAAAAGATTGGTCCAAAGCTAAAGAAAGAGTCAGGAAGCAAGTACAAGAAATTGCTGATAAATTAATCAAGTTGTATGCCTCTCGCGAAAAAGCCTCGGGATTTGCATTTGCTGATTACCCAAAAATGGAAGCTGAATTCGCAAATAATTTTGAGTTTATTGAAACAAAAGATCAAATAAAAGCCATAAGTGAAGTCTTTTCAGATATGCATAAATCCATTCCTATGGATAGATTAATCTGTGGTGATGTCGGATTCGGCAAAACAGAAATCGCTTTAAGAGCGGCTTTTAAAACGGTTCTAAATCAAAAACAAGTAGCTTATCTCGCTCCCACTACAGTCTTGTCGAAACAACATTTCGAAACTTTCAAACATAGAATGGATGAATTCGGAATAAATGTAGCCTTATTGAATAGGTTTATCACACCAAAACAACAAAAAGAAACTCTGAAAGGTATAAAAACCGGAAATGTTGACATTGTTATTGGTACTCATAGAATCCTGAGCAACGATATCGTTTTTAAAGATTTAGGCCTATTAATCATTGATGAAGAACAAAGATTTGGTGTAATGCATAAAGAAAAAATTAAAGAATTTAAAGTTAATGTTGATGTTCTTTCTTTATCCGCTACTCCAATACCTAGAACTTTAAATATGGCTATAATGGGTGTTAAAAATATGTCAATTCTAGAAACAGCTCCTGAAAATAGATATCCAATACAAACTTACGTTCTCGAAAGAAATGATATTATTATCAGAGACGCTATAGAGAGAGAACTGGCTAGAAACGGTCAAGTCTTTTACTTATATAATCGGGTTGATAATATAGATTTTATTGCCGATAAAATAAAAAAATTAGTCCCGGACGCTCAAATAGACATAGCTCACGGACAAATGAAGAAGCATGATTTAGAAAAAGTAATTGATAATTTCATCGAGAAACAAATTGATGTATTAATTTCTACTACTATTATCGAAACAGGTATAGATATCCCTAACGCAAACACATTAATAATTCATGACGCAGATATGCTTGGTTTATCCCAACTTTACCAAATTAGAGGTAGAGTAGGCAGATCTAACAGAATAGCTTATGCATATCTAATGTACAAAAAACAAAAAAAATTGAACGAAGAAGCAGAAAAAAGACTACAAGTAATTAAAGAGTTCACCGAACTCGGTAGTGGATTTAAAATCGCATTAAGAGATTTATCAATCCGAGGAGCAGGTGATGTTTTGGGTCAAGAACAAAGCGGATTTATCGATGCAGTCGGTATAGATATGTATATGCAGATTCTGCAAGAAGAAGTCACAAAAGCACAAGGCGCTACACAAAAACAAGATAATACTAGAAAAATTAAAGCTAACGTGTCACGCTTTATTGATAAAGACTATATTGAAGATGATTACATAAAAATTGAAATGCACAAAAAAATTAATAATGTAAAATCAACGGATGATATAAATGAAATACTGAGCGAAATCCAAGATCGATTTGGTAAATACAACATTGAATTAGAAATATACATTTATGAAAAACTTTTCGAGTATTTATCTAAACAACTTAACATTGAAAAAATAAAAGAGAACAAAGCAAAGATAACGCTAATTTTTTCCGAAGAACAAACAACAAGTATGGCAGCTGCAAATATCTTTAAAAGTAGTTTAGAAGTTACAAAGGACTTTAGATTTTCTATTGAAAAAAATCAATTTGTAATTATTCTAGATACTACGAATTTAACTAAACATTGGTTGTATTCTATGACTGACTTTTTAGAAAAATTAAATCATTTAAAAAGCACTTGAGAAAGTGCTTTTTTATTGCCGAAAAAGCTTGAATTTGATTGAAAAAAAAGCCCTTTTATTATATAATATAATATATATAGTATTATATAGGGTGATGTCAATGAAAGATGTAAAGATAAAAACTGAATATATCACATTAGGACAATTAATTAAGTATTTAAGTCTTATTGGTTCGGGTGGAGAAATCAAATTTTTTCTGATGGAAAATCAGATTTTTTTAAATGGAGAATCCGAAAATAGACGTGGCAAAAAAATCTACCCTAGCGATATATTAAAAATTAATAATGAAGAATATCGGATAGTTAAATAATGATAATTAATACTGTTACATTATTTAATTATCGAGGCTATAAAAAAGCAGACATTAATTTTGGTAAAGGTGTTAATTTCTTCACAGGTAATAATGGCAGCGGAAAAACTAATCTTTTAGAAGCGATATATTTTTTGGCTTTAGCAAAATCATATAAAACCGCTGATGCTTCTACTATCAAAACCGATTCTGATTTTGCTAGAATAAGTGCAACCATTACTGCTGATAAAGAGTTTAAGACAAAGATAGTCATATCAAAGTTAGGGAAAAAAATATCAATTAATAATAAAGAAATTGATAAATTAAGCGATTATATAGGAAAAATCAAAGTATTAGCATTTTTACCAGAAGACATGGACTTAATAAAAGGTCCACCTAAGAACCGAAGATACTTTATTGACATGATTATTGGTCAATTCGATAAAAACTATCTAATTGAATTAGGTAACTATAAGAACATTCTAAAACAGCGTAATGAATTATTAAAAATGCTTTCTGAAAATCACAGTAAAGACTATACTTTATTAGATATCTACACAGAGCAGTTAGCTAGTAGCGCAGAAAAAGTTGTTAATTATAGGATTCATTTTGTCGAAAAAATTAATAAAGAATTAATACAAATGTATCACTATTTAGCAGCTAATGATAAAAGAATATTTTTTAAATATAACCCTATGATTGAACAAGACATACTTAAGCAACTTAAAGACAAATATCAAAAAGACATATTCTTTAGAACTACAAGCGTTGGTCCTCATAGAGATGATTATGATTTTTTTATAAATGATATCTATGCTAAGGATTTTGCTTCACAAGGCGAACAAAGAATAATTATTCTAGCAATCATTATGTCAATATCAAATATAATAATACAAGAAAAAAATATAAAACCAATTCTTTTATTAGATGATGTCTTTTCAGAATTAGACTATTTAAGACAAAATCAATTAGTTAAATATTTAAACTCAACTAACATTCAATCAATCATTACTACAACGAATATTAAAGATATCAATAGTAGTTTTCTAATAAATTCTAAAATATTTAATGTCAAAAATCATTTTATTCGGGAGGACAAAATTAATGGACAATAGAGACAACAACAAGTACGATTCCAGTAATATACAAATACTTGAGGGTCTAGAGGCAGTTAAAAAAAGACCTGGTATGTATATTGGGACAACAGGACCAAGAGGATTACATCATCTTGTATGGGAAATCGTTGACAACGCAGTTGATGAAGCGCTTGCTGGATACTGTGATTCAATTCAAGTTGAAATTTTACCAGGTAATGTAATTAGAGTTACCGATAATGGTCGTGGAATCCCTGTGGATACTCATCCAAAAACTGGTAGACCTTCAGTCGAAACTGTATATACGACTTTACATGCAGGAGGAAAATTTGACCATAATTCTTATAAAGTTTCTGGCGGACTTCATGGAGTTGGAGCGTCAGTAGTTAATGCGCTCAGCGAACATATGACTGTAGAGATTCACAAAGATGGAAAAATTTATAAAATTGAATTTGATCACGGTTTTGTCAAGAAAGAATTAGTTTGTCTAGGAGAAACTGAAAAATCTGGTACTGTAGTTACTTTTTTAGCTGACCCAATCATTTTTAATGAATCTCAAGAATATGAATTTGAAACCTTAAGAACACGTATTCAACAATTAGCTTTCTTAAATAAAGGATTAAAATTTTCAATATCAGATTTACGTGACGAATTAAAATTAGTGCACAAGGATTATTGTTATCAAGGTGGAGTAAAAGAGTATGTTTCTTTCTTAAACCAAGATAAAAAGGCTATTCATCCACAAGTCGCTTACTTTGAAGGTGAACAAGAAAATATCATCGTTGAAATAGCTATGCAATACAATGATGGATATGCTTCGAATATTTACCCTTTCACTAACAACATAACAAACCCTGAGGGTGGAACTCATGAAGAAGGTTTTAAAACAACTTTAACAAGAATATTAAACAACTACGGTAAGAGCGCTAATATTTTCAAAAAAGAAGAATCTCTTGCTGGCGAAGATACTCGTGAAGGTTTAGTTGCAATCGTTTCTGTTAAGCATCCTGATCCCCAATTTGAAGGTCAAACAAAATCAAAACTGGGCTCTAGTGATGCAAGACGAGTTGTCGGATCAATTATGAGCGAGGGCTTAGATCGCTTCTTAATGGAAAACCCTAGTGCAGCAAAGATAATCATAGAAAAATCATTAATGGCTCAAAGAGCTAGGTTAGCTGCTAAAAAAGCGCGTGAAGCAACTAGAAGAAAATCCCCATTAGATAGTTTAGGCTTTGCTTCTAAATTGGCTGACTGTAGAACAAAAGATTCTAACAGAGCTGAAATATATATAGTGGAAGGTGATTCTGCCGGTGGTTCAGCAAAACAAGGTAGAGACTCAGAATTTCAAGCTATATTACCGTTAAGAGGTAAAGTATTAAATGTTGAAAAAACAAGAATAGACAAAGCACTTCAAAACAAAGAAATTTTATCTATGATTCAGGCTTTTGGCACAGGAATCGGAGAAGAGTTTAATATTGAAAACCTAAGATACAAAAAAATCATTATTATGACCGATGCCGATGTTGATGGTGCACATATTAGAACGTTATTACTTACTTTCTTATTTAGATATCTTAAACCACTGATTGAACTTGGAAATGTTTATATTGCACAACCACCTTTATTTAAGGTTCAATCAGGAAAAAGTATTCAATATGCTTATCAAGAAAAAGAGTTAGAAAGAATTCTATCAGAATTAAATGGCAAACCAACCTTGCAAAGATACAAAGGGTTAGGGGAAATGAATCCTGAACAACTTTGGGAAACAACTATGGATCCTGAAACAAGAACTTTGTTACTTGTTAATATCGATGATGCAATTGAAGCTGATAGAGTATTTACAATGCTTATGGGTGATGATCCAGAAAGTCGTAAAGAGTTCATTCACGAAAATGCAGAATATGTCAAGAATTTAGATATATAGGACGGAGGAGAATATGGAAGACAATAAACCAATTATTGAAAATATAAACTTTGATAAAATAACAGAGATTAATCTTACAAACGAGATGAAGACCTCCTTCTTATCCTATGCAATGAGCGTAATTGTTGCTAGAGCGATTCCTGATGTAAGAGATGGATTAAAACCTGTACATAGAAGAATACTTTATGGGATGGATGAATTAGGTGTTTACGCTGATAAAGCTTATAAAAAGTCTGCGAGAATTGTTGGGGATGTTATGGGTAAATATCATCCACACGGCGACAGTTCGATTTATGACGCATTAGTAAGACTTGCTCAGGATTTCAGTACCCGTTATCCTTTGGTTAACGGTCATGGAAACTTTGGGTCAATTGATGGCGATCCACCTGCCGCAATGCGTTATACAGAAGCAAGAATGGAAAAAATCACTCAAGAAATGTTGAGAGATTTAAAAAAGGACACAGTTGACTTCATTGATAACTACGATGGTTCAGAACAAGAACCAAAAGTATTACCTGCACGAATTCCGAATTTAATAGTCAACGGTTCAAGCGGAATTGCTGTTGCAATGGCAACAAACATTCCTCCACACAACCTTTCTGAAGTTTTAGATGGTTATATAGCTTATGTTAAAAATAAAAACCTCGAGCTAGATGAAATCATGGAATATATAAAAGGTCCTGATTTTCCAACAGGCGGTGTCATCTTAGGACAATCGGGAATAACTTCTGCTTTCGCTACAGGAAGAGGAAGTATTAGAATTAAGGCTAAAACTGATATAATTGAGATGGCTAATGGTAAAAAACAAATCATTGTCAAGGAAATCCCATATCAAGTTAATAAAACCACACTAATCGAAAGAATAGCTGAATTAGCAAAAGAAGGTAGAGTGGAAGGTATAACTGATTTACGAGATGAATCAAGTCGTAAAGGAATGAGAATTGTTATCGAACTTAAACGAGATGCTAATGCAGAAGTAGTATTAAACAACTTGTTAAAGAATTCTCAGTTACAAACTACCTTTGGAGCTAACATGTTAGCCTTAGTCAATGATAGGCCTGTTGTTTTGGGCATTATTGACATGATTAAATACTATTATGAACATCAAGTAGAAGTCTTGATTCGTAAAACTAAGTTCGAATTAGACAAAGCGCAACAAAGACTTCACTTATTAGAAGGTTTTATTATAGCTTTGAATAATATTGATGAAGTAATAAAGATTATTAAAGAATCTTATGATGATACAGAAAATCAATTAATGACTACTTTCAACCTTTCTGAAATACAAACAAAAGCAATCTTGCAAATGCAATTAAGAAGACTATCTGGATTAGAAAGAGAAAAAATTGAACAAGAGTCTCAGAGTTTACACGAAATGATTTCTGATTTGCAAGAAACTCTTATCGACAAAGTTAAACAAGATCAAATCTTAATTGACGATGCTAGAGAAATGAAAGACAAATATGGCGATGCTCGCCGTACTGAAATAGACCCATTTGGTGACACTGACATTGAAGATGAAGATTTAATACCAATAGAAGACGTAATCATAGCTATTACAACAAACGGTTACGTAAAAAGAATGAATCTAGATGTATACCGCTCGCAAAATCGAGGTGGTAGAGGAAAAACTGGAATTAATCTTAATGAAGATGATGTGATTGACTCAATAACCTTTACCAAAACTCACGATTATATTTTATTCTTTACTAATTTAGGTAGAGTTTATAAAATGAAAGGTTACAAAATTCCTAACTTTGGTAGAAACTCTAAAGGCTTGCCTATAGTAAATCTATTGAACCTTACTGAAGGCGAAGAATTGGCAGCTGTTATGCCTATTAAGGACTTTGATTCTGGCTATTTATTCTTCACAACAACTAACGGTATCGTTAAAAGAACCTCTGTGTCAGAATTTCAGAATATTAGAGTTAATGGTATAAGAGCTATTACTTTAAGAGAAAACGATTTTCTACATTCCGTAAGACTTACCGATGGCACAAGAGATATAATTATTGGCGCATCTAACGGCAAGGCTATCAGATTCCAGGAAACTGAAGTTAGAGATATGGGAAGAACCGCTGCCGGAGTAAGAGGAATTTACTTAGAACCGGATGAATTGGTTGTAGGTGTATCCACAGTTACTGAAGATAGAAATCAAATTTTAGCAATAACAAAAAAAGGTTATGGTAAAAGAACCGAAGTTGATGAATATCGCGTTCAAAAACGAGGCGGTAAGGGAGTTAAAACTCTTAATGTAACTTCAAAAAACGGTGCTTTAGCTAAACTGATTTCGGTTGTTGGTAACGAAGACTTACTAGCTGTATCTGACAAAGGTATAATAATAAGAACCCCAATTGATCAAATCTCAATAACTAAGAGAGCCACTCAAGGCGTTAGAATAATCAATCTTGTAGAAGATCATGTAGTATCAACGATTGCAATTGTTGCTAAAGACGAAGAGATGGATGAATTAGAATTGAATTCATCTGATGAAAATCAATCAATTGCCACTTTAGATAAAGTATTAGAAAGCCCTAAAACAGAAGGATTTATCAAAGATGACAAAGAAACAATTGTTAATAATGAAAATGATGTTGAAAATGATGAAGAGATAGATGAATTAGAAGAAATACTAAATAATACATATTAAAAAAAGCAGGCTATATAACAGCCTGCTTTTTTTTGACTTATTATTTTATCCTAAAGCAACATCTAGTAACATCATAACCGCAAAGCCAATCATCGCTCCTATAGTAGCCACTTTCGTTGTTTTAAGCATTTGAGATTCTGGTATCAATTCCTCTATAACAACATAAATCATTGCTCCAGCAGCAAAAGAAAGGGCATAAGGAAGCAAACTTCTAATACTTATAGCTAGTAATGCACCGATAACTCCGGCGACAGGTTCAACGACACCGCTTAATTGTCCCATTTGAAATGCTTTTCCTTTAGAGATACCTTCTCGATGAAGCGGTACACTCACCGCAGTTCCTTCTGGTAAGTTTTGAATACCAATACCTATAGCCAATGCTATTGCAGCGCCTATTGATGCGCCTGGTATTCCCGCTGCGGCTGCTCCAAAAGCGACTCCAACAGCTAAACCTTCGGGAATATTATGTAGCGTAATTGACAAAACTAACAGTACAGATCTTCTCCATCTACTAGGAAGACCTTCCTGATGATGAGATTCGATATGAATATGCGGCAATATTTTATCGACCAACATTAAGAATGCGCCTCCAGCCAGAAAGCCAATCACAGCCGGAACCCAAGGGATCATTCCTAATTCATCCGCTAGTTCAATTCCCGGATTTAATAAACTCCAAAATGATGCAGCTATCATTACACCCGCACTAAATCCTAGCATTGCGTTCATAATAGATTGATTCATGCTTTTAAAAACAAACACAAATGCTGATCCTAATGCCGTCATTGAATATGTAAATGCAGTTCCAATTAAAGCCGCTAAAACTGGATTTATATTACTGAAAAATTCAATCATAAATGTCCTCCAATTTAAAAAATTATCTTGTTAGTAATATATTATATCATTATTTAATTTTTTTTTGCAATTAAATGACAGTTTTCTTAAAGTATGTAATTTACATTGTATTTCTATATTCTTTTAATATATAGAACAAACATAACTCTATACATATTACATATATATAATCTGGTAGCCTTTATATTAGTGAAATGATATTTTTTAAAAAAAGAAAATGTTTTTTATAAACAGTATTTATCTAGTCTTTAGATTACGTATGATAAAACGAATCAACGATTATTTTATCATACGCAATCCTTTTTTTTCATATTATACAACACACGAAATATAAACATTTTCCACCATTAGGAGAAGTTTGTTTTAACAAAACCAACAAAAGACATTCTTGATTATAACTAATTCAAATGGTATAAAAAAAACGCTATATTTTATAGCGTTTGATTTAACTACTGGCGGAGTAAGAGAGATTCGAACTCTCGCGCCGGTTTCCCGACCTACACCCTTAGCAGGGGCGCCTCTTCGGCCACTTGAGTATTACTCCATTTTAACAGTCAGCCATTTAATATTACTAGATTTTTGCCTGACTGTCAAGAAATTTTTAACTTATATAAGTTTCTGGTTGCTCGACTTCATCTTCAATATGCTTTGGTAAATCTTTTTCAACATTCCTATCCTTTGGTTTTTCTTTTGGTTGATTAATACTCTTTTGATATTCTCGGTATTTTCTATAACCACCATATCCATCAAAACTCAAGTAAACAGCTCCGCCAATCGAAATTATAAAGAAAATCCAACCAAGTGTTTTTGCTTCAAAATCACTCGAAACCGCTAGAATTGAACCTAAGGTAAGAGCTACTATATGAAAGATAAATTTTGGCACTTCAGTTTTCTCATTAAAAAAGGTAGTAGATACAAAGAAAACTAAACCTCTAGTATATAAAAAGAATACTAAAAACCAACGATATAAGCCATCCCATGGACTTATTAATGCACCACTTGAATCTTTTTGTGTGAATCCAGCATAAATCATAATAGCGCCCAAAACAATCGCTATTAAAATCTCTATCAAGTTGATAGTTCTTAAAACTTCTTTGTTAAGTGACTTTAGTAAAGGATATACTCGGAATATAGAAAATATTACAATTGTAAACCCAGTAATAATATAAACAATATCTTCACTAACAACCATAAATATCCCAACCGCAATTAAAACAGCAGCTAGAACAAATTTTAACGCCCATCCATATCCATATTTAGGTTTTACCATTTTAAACCTCCTTAAAAAGTTTTTACATAAATATTATATTACTTACTATAGTTATTTTTCAATAAGTAAACTCTAATTAACATAACTTGGTTTATCTTTTGGATTAATCATAGTAAGCTGAAGTCTTTTTCTTTCCAAATCGACACTAACAACCCAAACTTTAACAATATTTCCGACACTAACAACATCTAATGGATGTTTTACGTATGATTTGCTTAATTTAGAAATATGAACTAGTCCCGCTTCTTTTATCCCAACATCAATGAATGCACCAAAATCCACAACATTTCTTACGGTTCCTTGCAACTCCATATCAACTTTTAGATCTTCCAAGCTTAAGAGTTCACTCTTAAGTAATGGTTGCGGAAAATCATCTCTAATATCTCTAGTAGGAGAAACAAAAGCTTCCAAAATATCTTCTATAAGAATGATGCTTTGATTAAAATAATCAGCTAATTTATTCTTATCAACATTGTTGACAATCAATTTACATTTTTCTGTTCCAATTTCATCAGCTGTTAAATTTATATGTTTTAAAATTTGATAAGCTAAAACATAGCTTTCAGGATGTATCGGAGTTTTATCTAAAGGGTCCGAAGAATTAAAAATCCTTAAAAACCCAATTGCTTGTTCAAAGGTTTTCGCTCCTAAACTTGGAACACTCATTAATTCCTTTCTACTCTTATAAGGTCCGTTTGCTTCTCTTTTTTCAACAATATTCTTAGCAACTTTAGCGGATAAACCAGAAACATATTGCAATAAGGACTGAGATGCAGTATTAACATTTACACCGATTTTATTTACAGCTGTAATTACTACAAAGTCCAATGAATCAGATAATTTAGACTGAGTAACATCATGTTGATATTGTCCAACCCCAATTGATTTAGGATCAATTTTCACTAATTCACTTAAAGGGTCCTGCATTCTTCTAGCAATAGAAACAGCTGATCTTTCTTCAACTTGAAAATCAGGAAACTCTTCTCTGGCCAAATCAGATGCAGAATATACAGAAGCACCTGCTTCACTTACGATTACATATTTTACAGGATGATCAACTTCTCTCAATATGGAAACTATAAAACTTTCAGTCTCTCTAGAAGCGGTCCCATTACCGATAGCAATGATATCTATTTTATATTTATCTATAATACCCTTAGTGATTTTCTTTGCTTCTTCGATCTGTCTAGGGTTAACGTTTTGGCCAATATATGCTTCATGAGGATATATAACACCTTTGTCAATGAACTTACCATATCTGTCAATCACAGCTAATTTACAGCCAGTTCTAAAAGCTGGGTCAACACCTAAAACCATCTGCCCCTTTAATGGTGGTTGTAGTAATAAAGAACGTAAATTCTCAGAGAAAATATGAATTGCTTGATTCTCTGCTCTATCAGTAAAATCACTTCTAATTTCTCTTGATATTGATCCACTTATTAATCTTTTATATGCATCAATATATGACTCTTCAACAAGACTGTTAACATTAGATTTATAATCTTTTATAATCTGTCTATTCAAATAATTAAAAATTTTATCAGTATCAACGTCAATTTTTATAGTAATGATTTTTTCTTTTTCAGCGCGATTAATCGCTAAAATTCGATAGAGCTTAATTGTAGATAAAGCTTCTTCAAAGTCATAATAATTTTGATATGTCTTATATTGATCTTCAGCATCTTTTTTTATCTTAGTTACAATTATTCCGTTTCTATAAGAATAATCTCTAATCCATTTACGGTAATCAGCATTATCAGAAACTTTTTCAGCTATAATATATTTCGCTCCTTGCAATGCATCTTCTACACTTTTAACTTCATCTGTTAAATATGGAATTGCTAAATCAAAAACATTTTCAACATCAGGAAACGTCAAGATTTCATTAGCTAATGGTTCAAGCCCC
This sequence comes from Candidatus Izemoplasmatales bacterium, assembly GCA_041672325.1. GTDB lineage: Bacteria > Bacillota_I > Bacilli_A > Izemoplasmatales > Hujiaoplasmataceae > UBA2289. Next base: position 10,590 of record JBAYZV010000005.1, on the reverse strand, counting down.
ATTTTTATAGCTTCTGTTGCTTTTGTTTTTTTCTTTTCTTTAAAAGGACGATAAATATCTTCTAAATCAACCAATTTATCACAAGCATTAATGTCTTTAACTAACTCGTCGGTCAACATACCCTTTTCATCAATCAGTCTTTTTATATCATCTTTTCTTTCTTGTAAAGATTTTCCATATTCATACTCTTTTTGAATCGCTCTTATTTGTTCTTCATCTAATGATCCAGTTTTTTCTTTACGATACCTCGCAATGAAAGGAACAGTATTTCCTTCTGCTAACAACTCTAAAACAGTCTCAACTTGTTTGATACTAATTCCTTGAGTTTTAGCAACTTCTTTTATTAATCTATCGTTTATATATTCCATCTTTGTCTCCTTTATGTACATAACTATTTTACCATATTTCAACAAATATAGGTAAAAAAAAAGAGCTATAAATATAGCTCTTAAAAAACTAGTCTAAAAACGGTGCATAAGTATTATCTTCAATTGTTTTTAAAACATCAACAACTGAAACAGAACCGCTAAACAATTCTTCAAATTCTCCATCATTAACAATTATTAACATTGGCGTTTGAACTGATGTTTTATCTATCGTTTCTAAAAAATCTTCACTTTCATCTTCAACGTTACTTATGTTCATTAAGAAAAATTCATTTTCGCCTAACTTGTTCGCTAACCTAAGAACATCATTTCTAATATTATCGCAACCTTCACAGTTATCTGAGTAAACATAAATAACATAATCAGATATAGCCTGATCATTTGCATCCTTCATATCAAAAGCATCCGCATATTTATCTATCGAATTATAATTATTATAATCTTTCCATTTTGTCATTGAACCATAAATAAAAGCCACTAATACTACAAGTATTACCGCAGCAATAATCGCTACTATTGTTTTTAGTAATAAAGTTTCAGCATTTTGCTTTTTAAAACCCTTTTTATAAGTCGCCATTTCTTCACCTCAGTATTATAATTTTAACTAATTTTACACTTTTTTGCAACAATTATTTTATATTATGTATCTAAACTATACTTTCTACAATCGCAAAACCAATACTATGCTCTTTTTCATGAGATAAAGATATCTTGATTGATAAATCATCAAAAATTGGTTTAACCATTATAGGTCTATTAATCTCATCGTTTAAAACTACAATTTCTCGCATATAAACATCTATTTTCGCTTGTGAAAAAGCTTTTATGATAGCTTCTTTTACCGCAAATCTTCCCGCTAAATATTCTAGTTTTCTTGTTTCCAGTTTTAAATCATTAAAAACTACTAATTCATCTTCATTTAAAATTCTTTCTGAAACTTTTAAATTTATCCGGCTATTTTGACAAATATCAACGCCTATACCTAATATCATTTGATTTCCTCTTCGATTATTATTCTATTTGCTAAATCTTTAATCGCTCTAAAGCGATGATTTAAAGCAGATTTTGAAATTTGTTCATCAAAATGTTCAAGTGATACATTAGATAATTCAACTAAACTATACTCAGGATAGGTTTTTCTAAGAAAGATAGCCTCTTTAATCCCTTTAGGTAAGTTATCTTGAGATTTTCTTTCAATTATTGTAATATATTCCAATTGTTTATTAGCTGCGTCCATAGCTTTTTTTTCATTTGCTATATCACAATTAATAACTCGATTAATTGAATTTCTAAAATCCCTTTTAATCCTAGAATCTTCAAAGTCAAACAAAGAATTGTTTGCACCAACCACACGCAAGAAATCAGCTATTTTTTCCGCTTCTTTTATATAAGTGATATAGCCACGTCTATTCTTAGATACTTTAGCATTCAAATCAAACTCATCGCTAAGTTCTTTTATCACATTTGCTTGAACTAGTGAAAATGATTGGATTTCTAAATGGTAGGCACTGGTGTCAGGTGAATTAATTGACCCTGAGGCTAAGAAAGCTCCTCTTAGATATGCTTTCTTACAACACTCATTAGTTATTAATCTGTCATCAACATCTTGAAAAAAAATTGCGTCTTTATTAATTAATGACAAATCAGTAATTAAGAAATTAACTTTATTAGTTATTTTGACAATAAATAAATCATGTTTATTAAGTTTATTAATCTGCTTTTTCAAAAGAGTAATATCAATATCATATAATTCTTTAGACAAAAATGTAAATCTTCTTACAACCGCATTATTCGTTGTCTGAAAAACTAGACTAATTCCTTCAAAATTCTTTTCTATTGATCCATTAATATGTAACATTGCGGATAACTCGGCTTTATAACAACAATTAAGCTGCTTTAAACTTTGTAATTCCGTCTTAATATCTTGTGAAAAAGACATTTAAATCACTCCTATTTTTTAAAACCAAGGTCTTTCAACTGTTGAATAATCTTTACCTTTTCTAGTAGTCCTAATTAATACAGACAGTCCAATACCTGCTAAAATCATTAGAACAGACGTAACTATCGCTGATCTAAAAGTCATACCAAAGATTTCAAATACTAAAGGATCTGTTCTCATAATTTCTATAAATATCCTGACTCCACCATACCAAACTAAGTAGAAAGACAATAATTCGCCAAAATGTATCTTCTTCCATCTTCTTAAAACAAGCATAATAACAAATCCAAGTACATTTAAAGTTGATTCATAAAAGAAAGTTGGGTGATAGTATCCTGTGAAAGGTTCAACAGCAATTGAATGAAATCCTTTTGTAATATACATATTATTAACAATAAATTCTGGAATATGTATAGTATATCTTAAATAGTTAAATTGTTCTTCCAAAGATAAGTTCATTACACCGTTTACAGTCCCACCAACAATACCACCGTGAGCTTCTTGATTAAAAAAGTTACCCCATCTACCAAACGCTTGAGCAATAATAAAACCAACAGCTACAATATCAAGGACTTTGAAAAAGTCGATTTTTCTTTTTCTTGTATAAAAAAAAGCACAAAAAATCGCTACTGTAAAAGCTCCATGAATCGCTAAACCAGAAAGACCAAAGGTAGAAAAGTCCAATGTACCACTGGAAAAACCAAGAATTCTTAATAATGACGGGAAAAATCCCCCACCTATAAACTGATCTAACTCAAAAACTACATACCATAGCCTAGCACCTAAAATAGCTACCGGCACAATCCACAAAAACCCATCAATTAAATCGTCTTTTTTTAATCCCACTTTTTTCGACTCTTTAAGTCCTAATCCTAAGGCTACAAATATACCCATCATTATGAAAAAAGAATAGAAAAATACTGACCTTCCAAAAACTGTTACTAATCGGTTATCAAGAGTATAAATAGGCTTTATTACTGTATCTTCATCTATTTTAGAATAATCACTTTCCCAAACAGACCATCTAGTAAAATATCTGTCTCCAACATCTGCAGGATCTGCTGGAGTCTCTATAATACATTCGTCAACTCCATCACAGTTTACTTCTTTAATAACATTACCTTCGTAATCAACAAATACAACTTTGTATGGTTCATTATTTTCATTATTATCACAACCAGATAAATTAATTACTAGAACCAATGCAAATAAAAAATATAATGCAACTCTAATTTTCCTCATTTTGATTCTCCTTGTTTCTTTTAATATGTTGATTTAATTCGGTATTAAACTCTATAGCAGAATTATACCCTAAATTTTTTGATTTGAAATCAAAAGCAGCAGCTTCTACTAAAGTAGCAGCGTTTCTTGCTTCTGTAATCGGTAAAGCCGCATAAGAAATATATGTATCAAATATTTTTCTTTTGTCCGTTTTTAAACCCAATCTATCATAGTTTTGTTTCTCATCATCCCATTTTTGAAGTTCGACAATAAGTGATAACCTTTTCTTTTGGCGATAAGCTTTAACGCCAAATAGATGTACCACGTTGACAATTCCAACACCACGAATTTCTAAATACTTCTTTAAAATGTCTGGTGCTTCACCAACTAACATACCTTTTTCAACCTGATATATTTCTACAGTATCATCAGCTACTAACATGTAACCTCTTCTAATTAATTCTAAAGCAACTTCACTTTTTCCTAAACCGCTTTTCCCAGTTATTAATACTCCAACGCCATTAATATCCAGCAAAACTCCATGCATACTAGTTCTTTCAGCTAAACCAGCCTGTAAAAACGAATATAATTCACTAAACAGTGAAGTTGTTTTATAAAAACTTTTCAATATTGGTATATCATACTTATTCCCGTATTTAATAAACAATTTAGGAATATCCACGTTTTTTGTAAAAATAAAAGCTGGTGCTCCCTTTTCAAAAATAGCTTCGATTCGTTCTTCCTTAAGTCCGGAATCTAAAGAATTAAAAAAAGTTGCTTCTTTTGACCCGATAATCTGAATTCTATCATTCTCATAAAACTCTAGCAAACCAGCTAACTCAATTCCTGGTTTCACTAAAGCTGGAATCGAAACTTTTCTATTAATCCCTTTTTCACCAGCAATAATATCTAGCTTAAATCCATCAATTATTTCTTTAATAGTTAACGAAGCCATCCAATGTCACCTTCTTTTTTTTAATTTTCTTAAAGCAATTTGTCTAATTATATAAAGATAAAAAGTACGAATAATTATTCTAAAAATATGGAAGAAAATCACAAAAACAATAGGATACCAATGATTATTAAAGTCTATATTACCTCCAAAAATTATCAAATCCAAGAAATAAAATAAGATTAAATTCATCAATAAATAGATTAAGCCTGAAGAAAATATAATCAAAGATACATAATTCCTAATTAAATATTTTCTATATAATTCTTCATATAGAGTTAATATCAAAGCCGTAAAAACTAAATAGATTACACTTGAAACGTAAGCGAAGTTTATAATATTAAACAAAACAAAAATAACAAGAAAATTAATTGCAAAACTAATAAGAAGATTAACTAATAAATTATGAGTGTACTCCATACCTAAATTAATTTTTAAAACAACAGTTCCTTTAGGATTTGCGTTTTTCTTTTGTTTTCGTTTTTCATCTTCGTTTTGCTGTTTAACTTGCTCAATAAGTTTTTCTAATTCTTCAATTTCTTTTCTAATATCTTTATCGTTTTTATCCATTTTTAATCCTAATCCATTAAACTACAAAATATAATAACATATTATAAAAAAAATTACGAGTGTTTAACAGTCCTGTTCAATATTTCTTTTAAGTATTGACCAGTATATGAGTTCTTGTTGGCGGCGATTTCTTCTGGTGTTCCTTGAACGATAATCTCGCCACCTCTATCTCCACCCTCTGGTCCTAAATCGATAATATGATCAGCAACCTTAATAACATCTAAGTTATGCTCAATCACAATTACTGTAGCTCCTTTATCGACAATATCACTTAACACTTCAACTAATTTTTTAATGTCATGAGTATGAAGCCCTGTAGTAGGCTCATCCAAAATGTAAATTGATCTATCTGATATCTTTTTATATAACTCACTAGCTAATTTTACTCTCTGAGCTTCCCCACCCGAAAGTGTTGTTGATGACTGCCCTAGTTTGATGTAACCTAACCCAACATCATTTATTGTTTTTAAACGATTATAAATTTTAGGATGATTCTCAAAAAAACGAACACTTTCTTCAACTCTCATATCTAAAACATCCGCAATAGTTTTACCTTTATACTTAACTTGTAAAGTCTCTTGATTATATCTTTTACCGTGACACTCTTCACATTCCACATATAAATCCGGCATAAAATGCATCTCTATTTTTATAAGCCCATCGCCTTGACAATGTTCACATCTGCCACCTTTTACATTAAAAGAAAATCTTCCTTTATTGTAACCTCTAAGCTTTGCTTCTTTTGTCTTAGTGAATAAATCACGAATATCATCAAAAACCCCTGTATAAGTTGCAGGATTAGATCTTGGAGTTCTGCCTATAGCTGATTGATCGATATCAATGATTCTATCAAATTGTTCATAATTTTCTATTTTTTCTACTTTTCCGGCTGATTCATTTCTCCTAGTAATCAAATTAACTAAATTTTTATATAAAACATCATTTACTAAAGAGGACTTTCCTGAACCAGAAACACCTGTCACTACAGTAAAACATCCTATCGGGAAATCCACAGAAATATTTTTTAGATTATTTTGTGCAGCTTTTTCAACATGAAGATATCCCTTGCTGTGAAGCCTTCTTTTCAAAGGGATTGGAATGCTTAATTCCCCTCGTAAGTATTTAGCGGTAATTGAATGCTTATCTTTTAGCAGTTCTTTTGGCGTTCCAACAAATACAACTTCGCCGCCATGATCTCCAGCACCAGGACCAATGTCAATGACTAAATCACTTTCTAAAACCATTTCGTTATCATGTTCAACAACAATCATTGTGTTTCCTAAATCTCGCATGTCTTTTAAAGTATTTATTAAACGATGATTATCTCTTTGATGCAATCCTATTGAAGGTTCATCCAAAACATATAGTACACCTGTTAAGCGTGATCCAATTTGGGTAGCTAATCTAATTCTTTGCGCTTCACCACCAGACAAAGTACCAGCTAACCGGGATAATGACAAATAATCAAGTCCTACATTAATCAAAAAACCTAGTCTAGCTTTTATTTCTTTTAAAATTGGTCTAGCAATCTCAAATTCCTTATCTGTTAGCGTGACATTTTCTAAAAACTCTACGAAATGCAAAATACTTAATTCAGATAATTCATGTATATTTAAACCGCTAACATAAACAGATAAAGCTTCTTTATTTAATTTTTTTCCATGACACGTTTCACAAACAAGATCATTCATCATCGATTCAATCCAGTTTCTAATCGCTTTTGAAGTTGATGACATATATCTTCTTTCTAAACTAGTAACAACCCCTTCAAAAGGCCGTTTTGAATTGTGAAACATATTCCCAGTTTTAGAAACATAACGAAAATCCACCTCTTCTTTTGAACCATAAAGTAAAATGTTTTTCTGTTTTTCAGTTAAATCTTTAAATGGTTTATCAAGAGGAATGTCTAAAGCTAACGCAGTTTGTTCAATTTGTTGAAAATAAAGTGAATCCATATGTGCATATTTACGAAAAACATTTTCTTTTAAACTTAAGCTTTGATCTGGAAGCAGTAAATCAGGATCAACTTTTCGTTTGAACCCCAAACCTGCACATGTCTCACAAGCACCATAAGGTGCATTAAAAGAAAATAGTCTAGGTTCTAATTCAGGTACAGTAAAACCACAAATTGGACAGGAAAAATGTTCACTGAAAACTAACTCCTCGTTATTAACAAATATTTTAACATGCCCATTACCAAGTTTAGCTGCAACTTCTAAAGAATCATATAATCTAGATGTGATTTTATCATTAACTATCACTCTATCAATTACAACATCAATATCGTACCTATTGTTCTTTTCTAATTTAATGTCTTCATCAAGCTCGTGTTCTTCTTTATTTATTCTTATTCTTGTATAGCCTTCTTTTCGTAAATTTTCTATTGTTTTTTGATGCGAACCTTTTTTGCCACGAACAACAGGGGCTAAAATAATAAGCTTTTCGCCATTATACTCTAAAACTCTATTTGTCATTTCTTGTATTGTCTGAGATTTTATTTCAATATTATGAATAGGACAAAACACTCTGCCAACTCTTGCATAAAGCAATCTTACATAATCATAAATTTCCGTTACTGTGCCTACAGTAGATCTTGGATTATTCGAAGTTGTTTTTTGATCTATAGATATAGCAGGTGATAGCCCTTCGATAGAATCAACATCTGGCTTTTCCATATTGCCCAAAAACTGCCTAGCATAAGAACTTAATGATTCTACATATCTTCTTCTTCCCTCTTCATAAATTGTATCAAAAGCCAAACTGGTCTTTCCTGAACCGGAAAGACCTGTCATAACTATTAATTGATTCTTTTTAAACTCGAGATCAATTGATTTTAAATTGTTCTCTCTTGCACCTTTTATAGTTATAAATTCACTCAAATTATCACCCATTCACAATCATTTTATCAAAATCTTTTTCGCTAATTATTTGAACACCCAAAGATATAGCTTTATCGTATTTTGAGCCAGGACTATCTCCTACAAGTACAAAATCAGTTTTATTTGAGACGGAAGAGCTGACATTACCACCTAATCTCTCAATAATACTTTTTGCTTCATTCCTAGAATAACTATTTAAAGTTCCAGTTATCACAACTGTTTTATTTGTAAAAACAGTTGTTTCATTCATACGTGAATCTGTATAAGTTGTATTAACACCCAACATCTTAAGTTCTTCCATTGTAGATAAGTTTACATTTTCACTAAAATACTGTCTTACACTTTTAGCTGTAGCTTGTCCTATATCTTTTATTGAAGATAACTCATTTTCATTTGCTTTTTTTAAAACAAACAAATCAACATAGTTTTGAGCTAAAACCTTTGCTGTTTTAGCCCCAACATGTCTAATACCTAATCCAAACAACAATTTATCTAGGTTATTATTCTTAGAATTTTCAATAGCTTTCAAAAGATTATCTATACTTTTAACTCCAAAACCTTCGCGTAGTATTAGTTCTTCTCTATGCTGATGTAATTTAAATATATCTAATATATTTTTAACATATCCATCATTGTATAATTCTGTCAATATCGCTTCGCCCAAGCCATCAATATTATATGCTTCTCTAGAAGCAAAATGAATTAAACCTTCTAAATGCTTAGCCTCACAGTTGGGATTCAAACAATAATAATCAGCTTCACCTGGTTTTCTGACTATTTTGTTATGGCAAATAGGACAATTATCAATCATATGAAAAGCCACTTCGTTACCTGTTCGCTTCTCTTTAGCAACTCTTAAGACTTCAGGTATAATCTCTCCTGCTTTTCTTACAACCACTACATCATTGATATGAATATCTCGATCATTAATAAAATCTTCATTATGTAAAGTTGCTCTAGAAACTAAAGAGCCAGATATCATTACTGAGCGTAATTTAGCAACGGGTTTTACAACACCAGTACGCCCGACTTGAAAATCTATAGCTTCTAAAACGGTTTCTACTTCTTCAGCTGGAAATTTATAGGCAATAGCCCATTTTGGAAACTTTGAAGTATAGCCTATTTTTTCATACAAATCAATTTCATTAACTTTTATAACAATACCATCAATTTCATAATCTAGTTGAAATCTAATGCTTTCAAACTTTTGGATAAAAGATATAACTTCATCTATATCATTACAATAAACCGTATTTTCATTAACTTTAAAACCTAGTCTTTTTAATTCTTTGATTATCTCAAAATGGTTTTTACTTTTTAAACCATAACCATAATATAGAAATGCATCTAAATTCCTTTTAGCAACAACTTTAGGATCAAGTTGCCTAATTGTCCCCGCAGCTGCATTACGTGGGTTTTTAAATGTTTCTTCGTTATTTTCTATCTTTTCTTGGTTTATTTTATCAAAACTTTTTTTACTTAAGTAAATTTCACCTCTGACTTCAATAGAATTATCTGTATCTATTTTTAAAGGTATAGTTTTTATAGTTTTAACGTTTTCTGTTATATCTTCACCTAATATACCGTTACCTCTTGTTGCTGCTCTTTGATAATATCCGTTTTCATATAATATAGAAACAGATAGTCCATCAATTTTTAAATCAGCTGTGTAAGTGTATTTGTTTACGGCTTTTTTAACCTTTTTATCAAATTCTTTTAGTTCATCAAAACTAAAAACATTATCCAAAGATAACATAGGAATGTCATGTTTTACCTTTTCGAATTTTTCACTCACTTCGCCACCAACCCTTTGTGAAGGGGAATCTTTGGTTTTGAATTCAGGATGTTCATTTTCTAATTTAATCAATTCTTTCATTAACTTATCAAACTCAAAATCCGTAACACTAGGGTTATCCATAACATAATACTCGTAACTGTATTTGTTTAAAAGATTTCTAAGTTCGTTAATTCTTTCGCTTATCAACACTATTTTGTCACCACCTCATAACTAGGATGATCTTTAATCAAAACTTTAATTCCTGTTGGACTAGGAAAAGCGACCCTAATCTTTTCATCTTCAATCGCCACAACAACACCCTTGCCAAATGTTTTGTGTTCTATTTTATTACCGACACTTACATTTTGTTTCACTTGTTTATATGTGTATTTACTTTCATCAAGTTCAATACCTTTTCTCTGTCTAGGTTTTTCAAAAACCAATTTTCTAGGTTGATACATTCCTTTTCTTTCAATGAATTCCTCATTGATTTCATCAATAAACTGAGAATCCAAATTGGACATATATCTTCCATACATAAAACGAGTCTGGCTATTTGTTAAATACACTTGATCTTTAGCTCTTGTTAAAGCTACATAAAACAATCTTCTTTCTTCATCAACATTAATTGAATCCATTAAACTCTGACTTGAAGGAAATAACGTTTGTTCCAAACAGGTAATGAAGACAACATCAAATTCCAACCCTTTGGCAGCGTGAACTGTCATTAAGTTTACATATTCTCCTTTTTCATCAATCTCTTGAGCTTGTTCGTGTAAAGCCATTTCATTCAAAAGAGTAGCTAAAATCTCATAATTAGTAAAATTGACGTCATACCCAGCAATTTTTTCCATCATTAAACTCTT
>JBAYZV010000004.1:0-27108 GCA_041672325.1 Candidatus Izemoplasmatales bacterium | reverse complement strand
TTTGGATACTTCAATGACTCATATTTCCACGTTGTTAACCGTTCAATTGGTATTACAGACGCTAAAGAACAACTTAAGTTCTGGTCTGGTACAACTACCGTTGCATGGGCAGCAGGCTTTATCGTCATTCTAATCCTCAACTTACTTCTTGGTGGAGTTGTAGGCGTTTAATTATTAATGGCAGACTTTAAAGGGATAATTCGATTATCCCTTTTTTGTTTATCTTAATAAATCGTGATATAATCATGTCAATTAAGGTTTAAAAAGGATCGTGATGATAATGATTTTTTATATATTAGGTGCTGCAATTTTACTTGTACTTCTCTATATTGTTATTGAGGTTAAAGGAAGCGCACTCAATGCATTCTTTATGAAGGCATTGGCTAGTTTTGGATTTATCATGGTTTTTGTGAATGCTTCTTTTGAAAGAGAGTTGTTGAAACCTTTTATTTTTCTATTTTTATTGGGCTTGGTTTCAGGACTGTTAGGTGATTTATTTTTAGCCCTCAGACCACTTCGACCAAAAGAAGAAAATGAAATGTTGATTAACAGGGGGATTTTAGCTTTCTCGATTGGCCATATCTTTTATTTCTTTGGGCTATTGATGATTTCAGATTTTCACTATATGGCGATTGTCATCAGTGTTTCAGTCACCATCTTAGTGATTGTGATGAGTTATGTCTTAAAATTTGATATGAAGAAAAATCGAATTCCATCATATATTTATTCATTTCTCATCTTTTTGATGGTAGGACAAACAATTGGATTATCAAGTGTTGAAGGATTTAGTGGTGGACCACTTATTTTATTGATCGGTGCCATTTTATTTGGCATATCTGATTTAATCTTAGCTCCGATCTATTTTAAAGGAGCAAATGATAAAAAGATGGTCATTTTAAATTTAATGACATATTACGGAGCACAATTGCTTATTGCATTATCCATACTCTATCTCTAGGAGGAATTTCATGCTTAATTACGTTTGGGTTTACTTAATTGTTGGACTTGTCTTCATATTTGTTTTACTTCAATCATTAGTTTTCTTGATTAAAGCTTATAAAAAAGGTGTTGCTTTAGGCTTTACAAAAGAAGAGCTTAGAAGAACGATTACATCCTCAGCTGTATTTTCGATTGCACCATCAGTAGCAATCCTGATTGGGCTTGTGACATTATCACGGATATTTGGACCACTCGTTGCTGGGATGAGACTTGGAACTTTAGGTGCAGTCACTTATGAATTACCTGCAGCGATTAATGTCATCCAAGGTGTATTTGGGAAAACCATTGGTGATGCACTACCCATTGAATCCATTATTACCGCATTATGGGTGATGACTTTAGGGTGTATTCCACCACTTTTGATCATTCCTCTATTTTTTAAAAAAATGAGTTCAAAAATGGACTCACTCAAACAAAAGGATGAAAGTTGGAATCAAATCATGATGGATGCACTCTTCTTAGGGATGATTTCAGCATTTATTGGTTATGTGATCGCGCCTAAGAGTGTAGATGGTAGTGAACCTTTTATTTCAATTTTAGGAATTTTAGTTTTCTTATCATCTGCTGTGATGATTATCATCTTTGGACTGCTCATGAAAAAGTTCAAATGGGAATGGCTTAAAAACTATGCACTTCCTTTATCAATGATCAGTGCGATGGCTTTAGCTATTGTTTACGGCATGATGGGGGTGAGATAAATGAAGAGAAGTTATCAAGATGCCCTTCATTTAGAAGGAAGATATTGGATGTTTGGCGCTTTGTTTTTATTTCTCTTGGTTCCGATTATCGCAAGTCTATCTACCGGTGTTTGGCCAACCATGAGTCAGTTTTTACCCGGATTTTTCGCAACTGCAATTATCTTTTGGCCAGTAACAACCATTGAAGTCTTTACATTTACACCGATGTTAGGTACTGGTTCATCTTATTTAGCATTTGTCACAGGTAATTTAACGAGTATTAAAGTACCTGCTGCATTAAATGCACAAGATGCATTAGAGATTGAAAAAGGTAGTGAAAAGGGTGATGTTATCTCAACCATCGCAGTTGCTTCAAGTAGTATTATGACAACACTTATCATTCTTATAGGTGCACTGCTTATCATTCCTTTGACGCCATTGATTGAATCTGAGGCGTTAAGACCAGCCTTTGACAATATTGTCCCTGCCCTATTTGGAGCATTAGGTGTCGTCTATATTATGAAACGTGTGAAGGTTGTGGTTGTTCCGTTAATCTTTATGATCTTATTTTTCTTATTTGTTCCAGGAAGTGGTGGATTAGTGGGCATTATGGTTCCTGTTGGAGTTGTGATTTCACTAGTTACCGCACGTATTTTATATAAGAAAGGCAAAATTAAGTAACAAAAAGGACACGTCTAGTGTCCTTTATTTTGATAGTTCTATTCTTTATTTGCTTGATGGATGACCAGTTGATTAAATGAGGTATTTAAAATATTCAGTGGTCAATGACTACCTTTCAAATATTAGGTGGTTTACCACTGAATTTTTTATAGCGAATTTAAGATGAATAAAAATGAAGAGCACGAGAGACTGATAAGTCAAGAGTTGATTAACATAATAGATATCAATTTCATAAGGTATCATGTAATCATAGTTTGGATCAGTGATTCGAACCCCTAAGAAAGCTGCACCATCTTTTTCCATGGTTTTGATGGTTTGTGTCGCGAGTTTTTCTAATCCAAATCCTTTATCGTAACGCACACTTAATGTGTATTGTGTGTTAGGGTTTAGATTGCTAAAAGATCCCGCAGATAAACCAGGTTCTAGGAGCACTTCATAATACTCAAACTGATTTTCTAAGATGATTTTTAACGTATCATTGGTGATCGCTCCATCACTGTCTGTCACATTGACTTGATAGACGATATCATGGGTAAAAGCCTTCACGCTTTCGATGGTTGCTTTGGGGCTCGAAGGTACTAAAACTACGATAGCCACCACGGCAGTCACCGTTGCAGTAAAGGACATGATCATCGTCTTTATGGTCTCAAATTTCGATTTCTTTTTGAGCTGATCCTTGAATTTCATCCTACGATTCGATAGGAAACACCTCCATTTGTCTTTATTTACATGATAAAACTAAAAAAGATACTTCATTTTTGAACAAAAAAGTGCTTTTTTTATGATACGATAGATATAGTCTTATAAAGGAAGTATTACAATGAAAAAAACGATATTATTGATATTAATGTTATTTTTGGTAGTTACCGGTTGTCAGAAAGTGGACACTCCACCTGAAATGTCACCACTGACGTACTTAGATTTATATTATTTAAATGACTTTCATGGTGCGATTGAAAAAGATAGTCTTAATTTAGGAATTGCTTATATCGCCAATTATATTGAGCAAAAAAGACTTGATAATCCAGACGGTACAATCTTACTTGCTGGTGGCGATATGCTTCAAGGGAGCGCATTATCTAATTATTATCAAGGAAAATCAACATTAAATATTATGGAAACCATGGGATTTGATGCGATGGTCGTTGGTAATCATGAGTTTGATTGGGGCATTGAAGTTGTGACTCAAAACTTTATTGGCGATCGTTCATTAAATTTTCCTCTTTTAGGTGCCAATATCTTTCATAAAGGTACTGATCAACTCATTGATGGTGTTGATCCTTATACGATTATCACCAAAGGCGAATACAAGATTGGTGTGATTGGGATTATTGGAGATTCACTCGAATCCTCGATTGCAACCTCAAAGGTTAGTGGATACTCTTTTGAAAGATCACTCGATATGGTGAAATTTTATGCATCCTATTTAAGAGAAGATGAACAAGTCGATTTTGTCATCGTTTTAATGCATGATGCAGGAGGTATTAATAGTCAAATTGATGCATTATCTGGAAGTGAGAATGTTGATCTCATTTTTAATGCGCATGATCATCAAAAAAACGTTATGAGATTAACTAATGGCACATTGTCTATCAAATCAGGATCGAATGGTCAAGCGATTGGGCATGTGAGAATTGATGTATCAACCAAACAAATGACCGGTGTGAATGTTTCAACTGATGCTTTATTAAATACACCACATCCTGAGGTTCAAACATTGATTGATGCTTATAAATTAGAAACAGATGATATATTTTTAACACCAATTATTACTTCAGGTCAATATATGTCAAGGGATGAACTTACCGAATGGGTTTCTGAACTCATGCGAGTGAGAGCAAATGCTGATATTGCGTTTCATAATACCGGTGGAACTAGAGCTTCAATCAATCAAGGTGAAGTCATTCATTATGCAAAGATTTATGAGATACTACCTTTTGATAATGTCATCAAATCTGCTTATATCAAAGGATCTGAAGTTAAAAAGATGATGTCAGATCAAGGTTTGAGATATTCAACCCTTAGATCATCATTTGCTGATGATGAATATTATTTGGTCGCAACCAACGATTACATATATGATCAAACGAATCGTCCGTTTATAGATGCTGAACAACAATTTTATAATGGCGATATCGTTCGAGACTTAATGCGTGATGAACTCATACTCCAACAAGAGATTTATGATTTGTTTTATATGGAAAATACATTATTGATGATTCCTGATTTAAGTGCATACGAAGAATCACAACCATAAAAAAAAGGATTGCTGATGCAATCCTATGTATATTTAGCTTCTAAAATTTTATCTTTTCGTAGAACAAACTTAAAACCATAACCTTGATTTTTAGCAATTTTCTTAATCGCTTTGATGATATCACCTAAGTTAAGTGTATGTTCATGAGCTAAACCATCAAGCCCATAAGCGGTTGTTTTCACCTTTCTGTAGACTTGACGTCCGCTTTGTATGGTACTACTGACTTCAACATCTGCAGTGATTCCTGACTTTTTTGAAGATATTTTCTCAATCACATATACTTTTTCATCTTTACTGTTAATCCCAATCAGTAAATCATAGTAAATATGATATTGACCACCTAAAAAACGTTTCTTTATGAATGTTTGATGGATTTCAAGATCAGCTTCTTCACTGGGTTCAACAGCTAATCCAAGTTGTAATAATTGATTTTTAATGTCTGTAAGGAGTCTTGGTTTCATGATGTATCCTCCTTTGTTTTATAGCTTTATTATATGCTTTAAGAAAAGATTATGCAAATATGGAGGTTCTTTTGAACCAAATTGACACTTAAGACTTCCTATGATACGATATTCTTGATAAGAAAGGGATTTATATATGAAATATATAGCCGTATTTTTAACTGTAATTTTACTTGCTTCATGTCAATCCAATTTACCAAAATCAGATGAGACGTCTATTCTCATCAAAGAAGATGCAAATATTTATATGGAAGATAACATCCTCTATATTGAAAATGGTATGACAGTTAATGATGTGATTTCATTCATCGAATCGATTGATGGAAGTAAGCAAATATATACTGGGATGACCAATAGCAAAACACCTAAAGAAAAACAAGAATTCTTTGAGAATGAATACTTGCTCGTGACATCTGAAAGTGGAAAATATCGAGAATACTATGCGATCCATTTTATGGATTAATATACGATAGGACAAAACGATGGCACAACAAAAAACGTATTTAAAAAAGAAGCATCAAAGAAATTCTATGGATAAAAAAAGCAAAAAACGAAAGAATAATGCTGAGGTTCATGTTGAAAAAGAGCCTTCAGCAATTTTCGTTTTTCTTAAAAAGTTATTTTCATTTTGGCATGTGTGGAGCATTGTTCCTATAATTTTAATGGTTGGATTCATCCCACTCATTGTTTATGCAAAAATTGTAGAACTTACACCTTTAGAAGAACTTAATTGGACTGGTGGTTTATACCAATTAGATTTTTTTAGTTACTATAAATCTTTTTGGTTCATTATATTAACTCTTGTACTTACTTTAATCGTGATTTTGTTATACTGTATAAAAAAAATTAAAATCCAGAAAGCTAGTTTTATGATTCCTCTTGGAATATATGTGCTATTTTCAATATTATCAACCATTTTTGCACTTGATCAAACGGTTGCTTTAAGAGGATTTATGGAGATGTATCAAGGATTATATGTGTTACTTAGTTATAGTTTAATCATCATCTTTATCTACCATTTAGTTGAAAAAGAAATTCAAATTAAGTTAATTTTTGGAGCTTTTATTTTCCTTGGTATCATTGTTGGTATTCTTGGATTCTATCAATATATTGGTCAAGATCCGATACGGACATCATGGGGACTAAATCTCATATTACCAAAAGTATTAGAGCCAATAGCGGAAAGTTTATCGTTTTCTTTTGATAAATATGATATCTATGCAACCATGGGAAATACGAATTTTGTAGGTAGTTATGCTGCACTTATGATTCCTTTGGCTTTTGTTTTATATCTATATAGCAAAAAAATTATTTATCAAATCTTTAATCTCATCTTTTTAGGACTTATGTTGCTTGTTGGATATGGATCCAACTCACGCGCAGGTATTATTGGTATAGTAGTAAGTTTAATATTTATTATCTTATTATTTAGAAGAATGTTTATCTCCAAACCATTAAAAATTCTATTTCCATTTGTTGTCATGGCTTTAGTTGGTTATGTATTAAATGTTGAAACAGATGGGAAAGTTATTAATGAACTTCAAACCATTAATATTTTTAAAGCAATCGAAGATGCTGAGGTTTATGCTGAGGTTCGAGTGTTCATCACAAGACTAGAAATCGATGATGATACATTATATATAGAAACCGAAGAAGAAGATATTGTTCTCAAATGGATGAATCAATCTTTGTGGCCGTTTGATTTAGAAGGCAATGTTCTAGAGGTTGTTATGAGTGGAAGAAATGTATCATTTGTTGATGAAACATATCGAAATTTTAGAATTCGCATTTTTGAGTATCAAAATGCATTTACAGTTTATGTTTATGGTAAATCATTTGATCTATACTGGACGAATGAAGGTTGGCGTATATTGAGTAATGGTGGAATTCTAACTGAGCCTATCATGCCTGATAAGGTTGAATGGCTTGATACCCATGGCATTTTGTTTTCAAATCGAGCTTTTATATGGTCAAGATCTATCCCTTTATTAAAAGAATATTTCTTTATAGGTAGTGGACCAGATAATTATCCCATAGCTTATCCTCAAAATGATGTAGCAGGTAAATTAAACTATATGGGACTATATACAATCGTAGATAAACCGCATAATATGTATCTTCAAACTGGAATCAATACAGGTGTTGTTTCTTTGATTGCTTTAGTTGCTGTATTTATGATTTATTTAGTTCAAAGTTCTATATTGTATATAAAGAAACATGAATTTGACTTCTTGCATATGATGGGAACTGTGTGTTTCCTTGGCGTGGTTGCTTATCTTTTTGCAGGCATGTTCAATGATCAAAGAATTTCAGTTGCCCCACTCTTTTATGTGATGCTTGGTTTGGGTTTTGTTATTAATCGGATGATTCGACAAAAAAACACGATTAATTTACCTGGCCATGACACATTTTAATCTAATTATTAAAGTGAATCGGATATTTTTAGGAAATCGTTTTGCTAGAAAAAGTCAAAAAAGAAAGGCTTCAATACTTGAAAATAAAAAATGTAATTGATATAATACATACAAACCAGGAAAAATCACCCCTGGAATTTGTTTTTGTAACCATGAAAAACGAGAAATTTCACACTTGAAATAATTGACTCACTTTCTGGTACAGAATCCCAAAATTGGGAAATTATTTAAAGGGTGGGATTGGTGACTCCACCATTGAGAAAAACGAGTTATTATGGCCTTTCATTTACTTGACTATTTATAGTCTTCAATGTATAATGAACTATAGGATTAGTAACTCATCTACTTTATGGAAGAGGAGTGATTTTATTGAAAATGAGCTTGGTCACTTAAAGTTTCGATTAAAAGCTATAAAATTTTCCGTTTATAGTTATTAATCCAAAGATTCAAATGCTACACAAGGTAACAACACTTAGAAAAGTGAAAGAAATTATAGAAAAGGGAGGAAGGGTGTACTCTAAAAACACCTAACAAATTATGAAATCAAAAAGAATTTTATTACTTTTGATCCTTTCAGTATTCCTATTCACACTCGCAGCATGCGCTGGTGAAGTAGGTCCTCAAGGCCCAGCCGGCCCAACTGGTCCTCAAGGTCCAGCAGGTCAAACAGGTGCTCAAGGTCCTGCAGGCGCAGACGGTGCTGACGGTGCCGATGGTGCTGATGGTGCTGACGGGGTTGACGGATTAAGCGCATTCGACATTTATCTATTGGCTTACCCAGGATATGATGGAGATGAAGCTGAATGGTTAAATGACCTAGTTGCTGGTAATTTATCTGTTACAGTTAAAGTCAACTACAATAACAATGCAGTTGAATATAAAAACTTCAGTAAAGGTGAATTGCTTCCTGCATCACCATACAGTGTAGACTGGTTCTTAGACACAGAATATACTGATTCAGCTGAAGGTACAGCTGTATTAGAAGATATGCAAGTTTACATTGACTTAGCATATGTTGGAACTCCAATAAGTGCTCCAACACTCGAAGTTGACAGTATTAGTACTGCTTTGGACAAGTTTGTATCTGACAGTGTTGATTATTTCGTTGCGACTGCAGCTAAATTATATGACGCTGATGGATTATTAATCGCAGCATTAGCTGATGATTTCCTAAACGGTGCAGATGGTAAAGTATTATTTGACGTTGTAGTTGTTGATGGCAAAGTTGTTTCTGCAAGACTTGCAAGTACTAACACAGTTGTGGCTGGTAATAATGCTAAGTTTGTTGGTGCAGTATCAACGACAGCTCAAACAATTGACGTTGAAAGAAATATTACTGTTCAACAATTATTAGATTCATTAAAATCTAACTATCCACAAACTCGCGCAGTTTATAAATCATCTGATGATAAACTCGTTGTAGCTACATCACCTGTAAATGCAGCAGCATTCTACTTGATGGTAACAGCTGAAGATGGTGTAACAGAATTTACATACACTATCCAATTAATTGACATTCTTAATAAGAACACTTCACTTGCTGAAGATAAAGACACTGAACAAAGAATCGTATCAATTACCAACGTACAAAACACTGCACGTGGATCAAGTATTGTTGTTAGACCAAACACTGATCCTGCATACGTAGTATCTCATCTTAAGAAAGCTGTAACTAATGCTGATTTCGTACCAACATTTGTTGCTGAAAATTCTGAAGGTGTTGCTAAAGCATCAGGTTCTGTATTAGTTGATGGTGACCAAATTAAAGTTACTGCTCCAAACTATCCAACAATGTTCTATTATGTAGAAGTACAAAAGAGCAATAGTGTAGCAATCGAAGAAACTGAAGATGCTGCAACAGTTGTTGGTGTAACTGGTACTGAAATCAAAGTTGTTTGGAATGCAGCTGTTGCAAACGTATTTGCTAACGGTTCTGTAGTTGCTACTGAACTTATTTCTTCAGACAATTCACCTCAAACTTATAAACTTTTATATAGTGGTGTTGCATATGATGCTTCTAAGAACCCAACACAATTCTTAGCTGCAAACGTTGCTAACTTTATTTTAGAAGTTAAAGCTCAAGATGGTACTGTTCAAAATTACACATTCTCAATCGAAAATAGTACAAATAGTAATGTTCAAGTGAAGGCTACTCATTCTTATGTAGCAACAATCGCTGGTTCATTCATTGATGTACAATTTGGTACAACTCGCGATGAATTAGTTGCTGCTTTAGAAATGGCAGACAAATCTACTCCATCATTTGTAGTTGAAAATTCTGAAGGCGTTGTTAAGACTGGTGCTGCACAACTTTATTTAGGTGATGTGTTAACTGTTACTTCTCAAGAAGGTTCTGATGACACTGAATACCTCATTAGAGTTAATGCTAAACTTTCTGCAACTAACGTTCAATTGAAGGCTAATCCTTCAGTAATCACTTCAGTATCTTCATCTAAAATTTATGTAAATTCACAATTTGCACAATCTGCAACAGTTAATGTATTCAATTATGCTTATACTGATACAGATCGTTCACACATCTATGCTGATTTAAATCTTGATTTCTATGGACAAACTGCTGAATTATTAGTTAAGGATTCAACAGGCGCTGTAGTTGCTGGTAAGACATTAAACACTGGCGCATTTAACTTAGCTTCTGGTGAAAAACTATATGTTAGAGTATATGCTCAAGATCATGTTGATACAGTTGCTCCAAGATTTACTGATTACGAAGTTGAAGTAAATGCTAAATCTACTGTAACTTCATTAAATCCAATTGCAGCTCAAAAATATGTTACTTCTTATGACAATTCTAACCTTAAGATTGTTGCTCCAATTACTGTTAAAGACACAAATGGTGCAAATGTTAATGTAACTGTTGAAAATGTAATTTCTGATTTCAATTTCAATACAAATTATCAAAAGGTTATTGGAATTTATACTAGAAGTGGATCAGCAGCTCCTTATACTTATACATTAGCAAGCGTTTCTGTTGGAAATACATTGTTAAGTATTGATGGATCAACTGACTACTATCTTGGTGTTGCAGCTCAAACTGACGTTCCAAGTGGTACAAGAGTTATTCAATACTACTTATTAGACATTACAAGATCAGCTAATACGACAATCGCTGTTAAAGAAACTCCAGTTGTTATTACAATCGCTAGCGCATCTGGATTAATTGTTAACCCAGAAAGTGTTAGAGGTACTGCTACAACTTCAGCTGATGTTATTGCTGACCTAGACCTTGTGCTTTATGCACAAACTGCAAATGCTATGATGGCTGGTGCAACTGCTGGTACTTACGTAGCATATAGCGGAACTGATTTAACTAAACTTGTTGTTGAAATCGTTGCACAAGACGGTACAGCTAAAGCTTACTATCCAGTTACTGTTTCTGCTAAACTTAATGACACTTCATTAGTTAAAGTTGCTAACCAAACTGTGATTACTGCTGAAACTGCTACAACAATCAATGTTAAGAATGCAACTACTGCAACTCAATTATTAGCAGCTCTTAATGCAACATCTAAATTCCAACTTCTTGAAGTATTCCAAAACGATGGTACAACTTCACAAACTGGTACAGTTAAGGACTATAACGTTCTTAAGGTTACTGCACAAGATGGTACAGTTAAACTTTACACAATCTTTGTTGATGCAGCAGCTCCAGTGGTTGGTGGAACTACAGTTGTTTCATCTGACGTAGCTAAAGTTACTGTAAGTAGCTTAACAATTACTGTTATTGACAATACATTATCAGTTACAGACTTCTTGAAGTTATTATCAGTAACTGGCGATACTACAACTGCTAAGGCAACATTAACAGTTATGGCTTCAGATTCTGCGAAGACTAAGACTTCATTATTCAGTGGCGATAGAGTAATCGTTCGTCCAGTGAATGGTGCAGCTGATGGTTCTGACGACGTTATCTACACAATCGATGTTCAATAATTATATTTAATATTGAAAAAGGCGTTCTAATTATAGAATGCCTTTTTTTTGTTTTAAGAATAAAGATTTAGAAAAAAACTCCCGAAGGAGTTAATTTAAGGTGTAAAATGTAATATTGCCTTTGCCTTTATTTTTAGATGTATACATGGTGTGATCACCTAAATTTAGAAGTACATGATATTGTCGAGTAATGTCATTGATAGGAACAATACCAATTGATGCACTAATATTTAAACTTTTAAGTTCTGGATCAAGATTCTGAATTTCATTAATGATTTGATTTGCTCGTTTGATGACTTGGTCTTCAGTATGATCATAAACATAAACAAAGAATTCATCACCACCAAGTCGATAATAAATCACATGATGCTCCCAGTGGTTAATGAAATGATTAGCAATTTTAATTAAATATTCATCACCTTTTTGATGACCATATATATCATTGATTTTTTTAAAACCATCAATATCAATATACAGCCCATATGAATTAGAGGTATCAGTTAAATTATCAAGATGCAGTTTGAGTGTTTCTCTTGTGAATAATCGTGTTAATGGATCTTGATATGTCTTTTGATAGTGGATAATCTCAGAAGGTGTTTCTTCGTAAATTCTATAAACTCGTCCAAAAATAATAAAGTTTGTATTATCTATGAGTACTTTATCAAGATTGATAGATAACCACAAGGGGTTTTGAGCCCTTTTGATAGGAATATATAAATATAATTCTTTTTCGATAGCTAATACTCTGCGTTTTATATCTTCTAAAAAGGTATGCCTACCCGATATTTCAGCTAGTAAATTATTAGGCTCAATGAAATCCATGAACTCGTCAAATGTGTAGCATAATTTCTTTTTTAAACCTAGTTTTGTAACATCACCACTTGTGATATGCATCTTTGCCTGCTCCTGCTCAAAGTCAATAAAAAAAGTGATGTGTTCATCACGATTTAACAGTAAATCATGATAAAAATCTTTACCATATCTCTCTTTTAACAACATGCAATTTTTCTCATTGATCATTTATGTCACTCACCTTGTAATCGATAACATCATTGTAACATAGGTGAAGATAAAAATCGTTTCATGTTTAATGTTATCACCAATTGATAACTTGTTTAAGTATAGAAAACTGTACCATATTTCACTTCTCAAAAACCAAAATTACATGTAAGCGTTTTTAAAAAACGCTTTTATTCCTTTTCATAAAGTGATACAATAGATATAGAATATAGCAAAAGGAAAATCAAATGATGAGAATTGAAAAACATCCAATCTTGAATTTTGAAAAGAAGAAAGAAATTTCTTTTATTTTTGAAAACAAACAGGTGACAGGTTACGAGGGTGATACGATAGCATCAGCGCTACATGCACTTGGTATCAAAACCCTAAGTTATAGTATAAAAGATAAACGCTCTAGAGGCTTTTATTGTGCCATAGGTAATTGTGCATCATGTCATATGATTGTCAATGGTATACCAAATGTTCGAACATGTATTACCCCTTTAACTGAAGGTTTAATTGTTGAAAGACAGCATAATAAGGGGGTCATCAAATGATTAAAAAAGAACTCATTATCATTGGTGGTGGACCAGCGGGATTATCAGCTGCAAAAATGGCAGTTGACTCCAATCTAGATGTTTTATTGATTGATCGTAGTCCATCACTTGGTGGACAACTCATCAAACAAACCCATAAGTTTTTTGGATCAAAAAAACAAAATGCAAAGATGCGTGGTATTGATATCGCAAAGAAATTAATCAATGATGTTAAAGACTATAAAAATTTAGAAATACTAAGTAATGCAACGGTTGTTGGACTTTATCTGGATAAAGTGTTGACCGTCTTTTATGATGGGAAATATGTTCGTTATCAAGCAGATGCAGTGATTGTAGCAACTGGTGCTTCAGAGAAGTTCTTAGCTTTTGAAAATAACGATTTACCTGGTATTTATGGAGCAGGTGCTATTCAAACATTAATGAATGTCTATGGGGTTTTACCTGGTAAAGATGTCTTAATGATTGGTAGTGGTAATATTGGGTTAATTGTAACCTATCAATTACTACAAGCCGGTGTGAATGTTAAAGGTATTGTAGAAGCTGCACCAAAAATAGGTGGTTACAAAGTTCATGCGTCTAAAGTTAGAAGACTTGGTGTTCCAATCATGACTTCAACAACTATTAAAAGAGCGGTTGGTAAGGATTGTTTAGAAGCTGTTGAAATCATCTCACTTGATGAGAAATGGCAAGAAATCCCAGGAACTAACAAAATCATAGACGTTGATACATTATGTATTTCAGTAGGACTTTCTCCAATGCATCAAATATTATCTATGGTTAACGCCAAGATGAAATATATTCCTGAGCTCGGTGGAGTGGTTGCAGTAGTGGATGATATCAATCAAACATCTGTGGAATCCATTTTTGTATGTGGTGACGCATTAGGGATTGAAGAAGCTAGTAGTGCGATGATGGAAGGTTATTTAACAGGTTTAAATGTGGCTAAATATTTAAGAAAACCACACCCAGATTCTGAAAACTTAATTCATAATTATCATCAAGAACTTGACTTATTAAGAAATGGACCATTTGGACAAAAGACATTAATTGGTCTACAAAAGTTAAAGGAGACATCCCATGCTTAATCAAACTGGAATTCCATCCAAAGACCAAGTATTATCACGATTTCCAAAGGAAAACGACTTATTAAAGCCAAAAGCAATCTTAGAATGCTATGAAGATATTCCTTGTAATCCATGTGCTACATCTTGTCCTTTTGATGCGATTGATATCGGAGAAAATATTAATAAACAACCCGTATTAGACGTTGATAAATGCACAGGATGTTCAGTTTGTGTCACATCATGTCCAGGATTAGCGATTAGTGTTGCTCAGCTTGTCGGTGAGAAAGCAGTCTTTAAAATACCTTATGAATTTATACCACTTCCAAATCCAAATGACATTTGGAAAGGCGTGAATCGTGCTGGTGAAGTCATATGTGATGCGACAATCGAAAAAGTTGTATCTTCGAAAATCATGGATCGTACAGCATTATTAACAGTCAGTGTCCCAAGAAATTATCTTCATGAATTTATTACGGTGAGAAAACCATGAAAAAAGAAAATCAAGTGATTATTTGTCGTTGTGAAGATGTAACTTTAGAACAAATTAGAGAAAAAATCAATGAAGGATACACTAATTTTGAGGATCTAAAACGTCTACTTAGAGTAGGTATGGGACCATGTCAAGGTAATACGTGTGGACACCTCATTCAAAGAGAATTAGCCAATTTTTTAAAGATTCCAGTAGAGCAAGTTAAAACACATAAATCAAGACCTCTAACTATGGGAGTTCCTTTAAAAGCAATTGCGGAGGAGACCAATGAATAAATATGATTTAGTGATCATTGGTGCAGGTATTAGTGGGGCATCAATTGCGTATAATTTAGCCAAAAAAGGCATGAAGAATATATTAGTACTCGACAAAGGTTATTTTGCAAGTGGAGCGACAGGTCGTTGTGGTGCAGGGGTTAGACAACAATGGGCAACTGAAATGAATTGCATTTTAGCTAAACAAAGTATGGAGTTCTTTGCGCATGCAAAAGAAACACTTAATTATCCTGATGATATTGAATTTAAACAAGAAGGATATTTAATATTAGCGACGACACAAGAAGAACATGAACAATTTAAAAAGAATGTGAAGTTACAAAATTCATTAGGCATACCTTCAAAAACGTGTTCAAAAGAGGAAGCATTAAAAATAGTTCCTCACCTAAATCCTGATAGCTTTATATCTGCAACCTTTTGTCAAACGGATGGCCATTTGAACCCATTTAAGATGACTGAAGCTTATTATTTAGCTGCTAAACATTTAGGTGTAGAATTCCATTTTTTTGAAGAGGTAAAATCCATTAAAGTTGTGAATCAAATCATTGAATCAGTGACGACCAATAAAGATACGTATTTGACAGATAAAGTTGTGAATGCGGCTGGTGGGTATTCAAAAGAGATTGGTGACTTAGTTGGTATTGATATTCCCGTTTATGCAGAAAATCATGAAATTCTTGTAACTGAACCCATTGAAAAAATGCAAGGACCGATGGTCATGTCATTTT
The DNA here is from genome assembly GCA_041672325.1 of Candidatus Izemoplasmatales bacterium. Taxonomy (GTDB): domain Bacteria; phylum Bacillota_I; class Bacilli_A; order Izemoplasmatales; family Hujiaoplasmataceae; genus UBA2289. The sequence continues at coordinate 11,552 of JBAYZV010000004.1, read as the reverse complement.
CTAAAAATATTTATTGTCAACAAGTACCTCATGGGGCATTTATTATGGGAAGATCTAATCCGTTTGCTGAACATAATCATGACATCGGATCGACATGGCAGTTTTTAGATGAAATGTCTAAAACTTTAGTACATATTATGCCAAAAGTAGGTGAACTTAGAGTCATTCGTCAATGGGGTGGATCATATAATATGTCTCCAGATAGACAACCCATTATTAGCGATACGAAAGATTTAAAAGGGTTTTATATGGCATGTGGATTCTCTGGACATGGCTTTATGTTTGCTCCTATGACAGGATTATTATTAAGTGAGTTGATTTTGAATGAAAAACCATCGATTGATATGAGTTCACTTCATATCAACCGGTTTAAAGAAAATAAAGCGACTGCATACGAAAAATCTGTAGTCTAGAAAGGAAGTATTTATATGGCGATTTATCCTTATCAAACAGAACCACTAACAGACTTTACGAAAAATGAAAACATTGTGAAGTATCAAGAAGCTTTGAAACTCGTTAAGAGCTATCTAGGCAGACATTATGATTTAATCATTGGTGGGAAACGAATTAGAACGGAAAAAGTGATGACATCTCTTAATCCTTCAAATCATCAAGAAGTGGTAGGTACCATTTCTCAAGCCTCAAAAAAAGAAGTAGATCTTGCGATGGCATCAGCACTTGAAGCTTTTGAGATGTGGAAAAATGTGGCTCCTGAAGTGAGAGCTGATGTCTTATTTAAAGCAGCAAACATCATTCGTAGACGTAAATTTGAATTTTCTGCACTCATGACAATAGAAGCAGGAAAACCATGGATTGAAGCTGATGCAGATACAGCAGAAGCGATTGATTTCTTAGAATATTATGGAAGACAGATGTTAACCATCAATCGCATCGATGATGTTGTTTTAAGTAGAAAAAACATGGAGCGTAACGAATATCGATACATTCCACTCGGAGTTGGAGCAATTATTAGTCCATGGAATTTTCCATTAGCCATTTTAACTGGTATGTCATCTGCAGCGATTGTTGCAGGGAATGCTATTTTATTGAAACCTGCATCAACCACACAAGTGATTGCATATAAGTATGTAGAAGTATTAGAAGAAGCTGGATTACCTGCTGGTGTCTTTAACTTTATTCCTGGTAGTGGATCAGAAATTGGTGACTATATTGTCAATCATCCTAAAACTCGCTTTATTTCTTTTACAGGATCAAAAGAAGTGGGTATGGGTATTTATGAAAAAGCAGCAAAAGTTCAGCCAGGACAAATTTGGTTAAAACGTGTGATTGCTGAAATGGGTGGTAAAGATGCGATTATCGTCGATAAAGTTGCTGATCTTGATTTAGCAGCAGATTCGATTGTCAAATCAGCATTTGGATTCTCTGGGCAAAAGTGTAGTGCATGTTCTAGAGCTATTATTCACCAAGATGTTTATGATACAGTTGTTAGTAAGATGAGAAAAATCGTGGAAACTTTAAATGTTGGTGATCCAACGGATCAAAAAACATTTGTAGGCCCAGTCAATGATAAAAATGCATTTAAGAAGATTACATCTTACTTTGAAGTAGGTGAAAAAGAAGGCAAACTTTTATTTGGTGGTAAAGCCAGTGATGAAAAGGGTTACTTCATTGAACCAACGATTTATATTGATGTAAAACCAGATGCAAGATTGATGCAAGAAGAAATATTTGGTCCAATACTCGCTGTATGTAAGGTAAAGGATTTTGATGAAGCATTAAAAGTTGCTAATAATACAGAGTATGGATTAACTGGTGCTGTCATTTCAAATGATCGGATGAATCTAGAGAAAGCTCGTCGTGAATTTCATGTAGGTAATCTTTATTTCAACCGTAAATGTACAGGAGCCATTGTTGGTTATCAACCATTCGGTGGATTTAATATGAGTGGTACAGATTCTAAAGCTGGTGGTCCTGATTATCTGGTATTACATATGCAAGGTAAAAGCATTTCTGAAGCTTTATAAAACGATAAAACGCCTTTGTAAGGCGTTTTTTATTGTAATATGTGTTTGATATTTTGTAGAAAGATGGTAGTGACTAATAGATCAGCTGATCCACCAAAACTAATCTTTTGATCGATCATTTTTTGAGTAAATTTTCGGATTTCATTTTGTTGATCCATATCAAGTTGATTTAACTCATTTTTGATTTTTTGATATTGTTCCAAAGATCCACTTCGTTTAAGAAAAACAGTATCTTCAGTCATTAATATGATATCTCGAAGTGCTTTTCTTAAAGTGATAGGATCATTAGAGTCAAGTTGTTTATATGTGTTTAAGATGTTTAAGACTGAGGGTAATCCTTTTGATAGTTCCCCGCGTATGCCTTGGATGTGATAGGTTTCGAAAGCTTTTAAACCAAATGTTTTCGGATTTTTCTTAAAGTCAGCCAATAAACTTTTAGATAACACTTTAATATCCTCAAACATACTAAAAAAAGGTTTTTGATGACCAATCGCGTAACCACTGGCTAAACATGCATAACCTAAGACTGTAATTAATCCTTTATAACAATTAATGCCATGTGTTGCATAAGACATGTGGCTTTCTGCGTTTATACCCATGATTCTTGCTTCTTGAAATAAACCATCTAATTGATCTGCTTCGAGACCGAGTTTAAAGATCATCACTAAGTCATCTAATATAGCATTTTTGGCTTTCAACATAAGGTCATAATTCATATCGTTATGAGACCCGGAAGAAGTCTTTGTCACAAGTCCAAACTTGTCTTCAAGTTCTAATTCTGTTAAAATAGCTAAATCTAATTGCTTTTTTATATCATTGAGTAAATATTCTTTTGTTGTAGTTTGGATATGTTTTATAATTTCTTCATTTGAGTGTTTATGATTTCTAATGCACTCAATCGCTGGCATTCCACATAACATACAAGTTCTAGGAGGTGCATCAATATCCATTCTGGATAATGATCTTTCGGGACTATTAAATAGATCAAGGTCGATAAACCTTCCAAGCAGATGAGTCTCTTCAATATGCATCAGAAAGTGTTTAAAAGCGTTGATGTCATCATCTGGTAAACACATGATGGCATAAGGTCCATCCAAAGATTCATAGTAAATCGATTCACATGTGTCACATGTGCGTTCTAATAGTTTATTAAATAATAATACAAGATATTTTGAAACCCAGAGATTTTTATTAACTCCAGGTGTGTTTGCTTTTATTAAGAGGACAATTGGACTTTTTTCAAGCAATGTTTTGACATGCTTAGTTCTTTGTTCTCGTGCTTGTAAGATTTGCTCAACCATGAAAAATCGCCTGACCTTCTGGAGACACTAAAAAATCATAAGTTGCTTTTGGTACGATCGTTTTTATGATGTCATAGCGTTTCTCTTGAGCGAGCTTTCTAACATATGAAGCACTAATGATTTGATCATTAATTGTTTTTCTTTCAATAATTTTTAACTTAAGTCCTAAAATTGATTTTAAAGTATTGTTATATGCACTAGTCATCGGATCAAGTGGTTCATCACCCACATATCTGTAATCAATATCCAAAATTGGCATAAAATATTGTTTAAAAATTATAGCATCAAGCATCATGTAACTCATGGATGCTAAAGATAATGATTTTAAAAAATAAGTAGGAAAGGTGATAGATGAAATAATATAGGGTCCTGAGGGTATTAATATGATGTTGTCTAAATGTTTGATGGATTGTTCAACCATGTGATATCTTTGTTCAAATGAGAAAACTGAGCGATTTTCTTCCACTAAAAAGATGAGGACATTATCATTTTCTTGTGTAGCTTTCTCTATTAAATATAAGTGGCCATTCGTCATTGGGTTACAATTCATGACAAGTGCTGCGCGTGATTTTTTCTTTTGAGGTAATTGCTGTTTTAATTCATTTAAAACCTTAGAAATTGGGTTTAGTTTATTTTCAAACATGACAATATCATGTGTTTCTACCACCAAATTTAAATCAAAGGATGAAAACATTGTTTTGGATTTAGGTTGTGTATATAAAAAGAATTTAAAGATACCTTTTTGATAAAGTCTTTGAGTGAGTTCACTCATAATCAGTGATGTTATATTTTGTCCTTGATATAAAGGTAATACACCAATCATTTTGATTACATTTTGATCAATAGACCCTGTGCCTATGAGTTTGTCATCATCATAAACCATGATAGTTTCTGTCGCTGTTTCATAGGTTAAATCTAAAGACAAAAGAAGATGTTTGACATCTTCTAGTTCATGTTTTAAAATGCAATCTTTGATGGTGTAGTTCATACTAAGTTTACTTCCTCACTTGGTAAAGTGTGTCAATGATTGATCCATCTCTATATCGAATATGACCAATGATTTTATCGCTTTTGATGAGTGGTGTTGGTTTCCCAGTGATTTCTATCGATTTATGATATAAATCTTCAATGGTCATCATCGGAAAAGATACTTCATTAAGCTTTTGAATTAAATCTTTTCGTTTTGGATTAATCGCTATCCCTCGTTCAGTCACAAATATATCAACTGTTGATCCTGGAGTGGTCAGTGCAGTTACTGACTCTTTGATGATAGGCGTTCGTGACTTAACTAAATTAGAAGTGATGATTGATACTTTTGAACCAAAAGCTGTATCAGAATGACCTCCGCTTCCTCCCATAAGATAACCATGGGAGTCTGTAGTGACATTAACATTGAAATTTAAATCGATTTCAGTTGCTCCTAAGATGACAACATCAAGATCATTGACTAAAACAGACTCATGACAAGGATTCGCATATTTTGATGCACTCATTGGATGATGCTTTGGATTATCGCGATAGCTTCTGATGGCTTCCAAATCAAAACATTGAACATCATAAAGCTCATTAAATAAGCCTTCTTCATGCATATTAACTAAATAGGATGTAATACCACCAGAAGCAAACGATCCTTTAATATTGTTTTCAATCATTTTTTTTCTAAGTATTTCAGCTACTGCAATACTTGTTCCTCCAGCACCGGTTTGAAAACTTAAACCATCTTTGATAAGCCCTAGTGCATCCATGACTTTAATGGTATCTTTCGCAATTTTTAATTGGACTGGATCTTTCGTTGGTTTAGTCGTTCCTGAGACGATACCTTGAGGGTCACCTATTTTATCAACTTGAACAATATAATCGACATAGTGTCCATCAATTTCTTTAATGAGGAGATCTTCAGTCATAAAATCAGTGATGACCACTCGATGTTTAGCATACATTAAATCACTCATCATATAACCAAGTGCGCCACATTGGGAAGGACCTTGTATGCCATTACCATCCCCAAAAGAGTTTACTGCAGGAGTTGCGATAAACGCCACATCAATCATTAATTCTCCTGATTCGATAGCTCTTGGTCTACCACCGTGCGTATCCATGGTGAGAAAACCTTTTAAGTACCCTTCACTAACGGTTTTTGCAACTGGACCATTGATGTAATTGGTGACAATGTTCTCAATGTTTCCATGTTTAATGAGTTCAACCATGGGTTCATGGATGGGGAAAATAGAAGAAGGTGCGAGTGTGATATGTTTTAAATTTCTCTTTTTTATTTCATCTAAAACCATATTTAAGACAAAATCACCATCACGCAAGTGGTGGTGGAATGATAAAGTCATACCATCTTTAATTTGTAGTTTATCAAAAGCATCTGTGATTGAACGAAGTTGCTTATTTGTGTTATTTGATGGTCTATGATTGATTTTTAAACACGAGTTAGGATGTTTGTCGCCATAAGGAGTGAATCCTTCTAAAATCATGCGATTCAAGCTGTTTTTTATCATAGTAAATGCCATGCTTTCGCTTTTTCAATGAGTTTATGCGCCCGATCGATGATGGGTTTATCGACCATTTTACCATCAAGAGAAAATGCACCTTTGTGGATGTTTTCTGGTCTTTCATGTGCTTCGATAATTCTTAAAGCTTGATGAATCTCAGCCATCGATGGAGAGAATATCTCATTGATGATTTCTACTTGATTTGGATGGATGCAAGCTTTTGCATTCATCCCTAATTGTTTAGCAAATTTCGCATCTTTAACTAATCCTTCATCATCATCTTTATGAATAAATGGTGTATCAATCGCATCAATTTTATGAGCTTTTGCAGCTAGAATCGTTAATGCTCTTGGCATTAAGATTTCTAAACTTTCTAATGTTCTAGGTACTTCTAAATCAGAAGCTAGATCTTCAGCACCCAAAAGAAGTCCATTGACTCTTTCTACTTTTGCAATGTCTGAGACTTCCAAAACAGAAGTAGCCATTTCAATAATGGGAATGATATTTATCTTTTTCGTTAATTTTTTTTCATGTTCAATATTTCTAAGTTGATTCAATAGAATGAGTGTCGATTCTTTCGTTGCTTTAGGAAGCATAATCGTATCAATTCTATCAGATACGATTTTTTCTAACTCCTTAGATGTAATCGATGTTTCAATTTGATTAATGCGAACAATGATTTCTAGTTTATTTAAGGGATACATCGTTAAAAATGTATCTAATAAAGTTCTAGCAGCATCTTTCTCCGAAATGGATACAGCGTCTTCTAAGTCAAAGATGACACCATCAGCACCAAAAATATCAGCATTTTGAAGCATAGCAGGTGAATTGCTTGGAATAAATAGTAGACTTCGTCTCATCGCATATTCTCCAATCTTTCTATGGCAGTCAAAAGACGCGCTTTAATCGTATAGTCTAGCGCTCCTTTATCTTGACAATGGACATGAAGTTTTTCAATCCCTTTTTCTTTCAACGTTTCTCGAATGACTTTTTCAATTTGATCTTTAAATTGAAGATAGACAATGCTTTCGAGATCAATGGTTAATTGGTCAGATTCACTGACAATCATTAAACAATCATTCGATTCCATGGTACCAGCAGAAGCAGTTAACAAATCTTTCACCTATTTTCGATTGGCACGTGCTAAAACACGTTCCATTTCATTTTTCACGATCATGTAGCCACCATCAACATCCATGCCTGGTTTTGCTAAACAAATGTCAGCGTCACAAGCAATCGCAACGTTTGTTGTTGCTTGTGCGCTTAGGTTGGTTTCATTACATGTTCCTCCACTGTATGCTCCAATGCCTTTTTGTTTACAGTAAAGAATGGCTTCAGCAATATTATTTAATCCACCTAAATCAGGTGTTTTAATCTGCAAAACATGGCCAGCTCTTTCATCAGCGAAATATTTGATGTCTTCTAAGGTATTGCACCATTCATCCGCAACGATTTCAACATTAATTTTTTCTTCATCAATGCGTCGAGTGATTTCCTTTAAGGCAAGCATCGTACCCTCACGGTCTCCTGTATCAATGGGACCTTCTAAACGGATTTTAAAAGGATGTGCTGCATCTTCTAATTCCTTACAATAAGTGATGATACGATTAATATCATTGTTGAAGGCAATTCCAACAGTGCCATATACATCAACATGTAAGATTGGCATATAATCCTCACGACGACGATGTTTGATGATGCGGTCTCTCATCCACTTAATGTATTCAACGAGCAACTCGCCTTGTTCACCAAGTTTTTCTTTCACATTGTTAATCAATGCGTGAGGCATCGTATCCACTTCTTTTAAAATCATTTTATCGACATTGTTATAGCGATCATCCCCTGATTGAGCAAAGATGGGAACTGGTTTTAAGATTTTATTTTCTGGATTATATTCATTACGAATCACTTCAGCCATTGTCATACGATTGGCTTGTGCAGATGCACTAAGAAGTGCTTGAGTGATACCATAACGGATGGCTGTATGAAGTTTTTTACCATCAATCATCATACGATCATATTTTTCTGCAACCTTTTTAAATATCGATACATCCTCACCAATGAGTAAAGGTTTAATATTTTTTTCAATAAATGGTATAAAATCATCAGCCAAAAAGAGTGGATCTCTTCCTCCTGCTCCAGAGTATTGAACGGCTGCACAATCGCCTAATCCAACGGATCCATCTTCAAGGATCAGTTGAATACTGATGGCTTCACCTGGGACTCTGATTTGGTGAAATCCAGGTGTTGCTGGATTTCCTTGATAGAAGAAGCCATCTTTGGATGCTCCTTGTTTGATTGCTTTTTGATCATCAAAATAAAACCCTGTATAAGACTTAGTTAAAATAACATCAATTATTTTCATATGTTTTAAATCCTTTAGGACGACCGATCAGTTCACCATTACTGACTGCATATATGTCGTCGACCGTCATTTGGAAAGTTATGTCTCTTCCCTCGGCTTTTGCCCTTTCTTCGAGTTTTTTACGGTGGAATGCTTTAATTTCTTCTGTAAATCCTAAGTTACCAAAGTCTAGGATACGTACACAACCTTCATTGTCGCGTGCTGGTAATATAAGATTCATGGTTTGTTTGCTTGGTGCAAATGGTACATCAATAATACCTAATTCAAAAGCTTTAACAGTACCTATTGCTAAATCTCCATTACCGACTTCATAGATTTTATCTAAGAGGCAATGCACTTCTTTACGTATTTGCTCTTCCTCTTCATGGAGTTTATCAGAATCCGGGAATCTTTGATCTTTGAGAAGTGATACAACCATTTTTGAGTTTTTAATGCCAATTTGATTGATCTCTTTGGTTGGAACACCGATAGATTCATAAGGTGTTTTAGTAATCATTTTAGTAGCTCCAGCAAGTTGAGCAACAGTCGATGCCATTGCAATCAATCCAGAAGCTTTCGCCTCATCTTTAGGGAAACCACCCATCCATTGATGGAAGACAGTGGTAATAAACATGTCTTTATAGCCTTTTTTAGTTAAATATTCATTGGTTAATTCTTCAAGCATATGAATTGATGCAACATCTTGGACGATGTTACCACATTGTCCATAACCAACCGTAATATTTTTTACACCTTGTTCAGCTGCAAGTAGGGCTTCAATAATTCCAACTGCAATCGCAATCGATGGAGGAACAATGGTTCCAGTTAATGGACCAAAAGGTTCACGATTAATCGAGATACCATGATCTTCATAATAACCTACAAGGCGGTCACAATATTGCCAGTAATAGATTGAATCTGCTAATGAAATACTTTTTGCGTAAGGAATATTATAAGAAATACCTCCACCTTCATTGGATGTCCATCCGGCAGCATGGATAATTTCTGCTAGAAGTCTTCCATCAGGTGTTCCATGTCTAGCTTGAAGAGGTACATTGACGTTATCTAAGACTTTCATACAATTTTTAACCCCATGGTTTACCACAGGAAAGCCGTTGAGCAAGGAACGTCCTTGCATTTCACTGACACGAATGCCTTCTTCAGCTTCTTGATAACGATTTTGTCTCGTATAAGAGTCAACAGTAGAAGGAAGGAAATCGGCACCAGCAGCTTCTAAATGTTGGAGTAAATCAATATGATCAGGAACTAATGCAACACCTGCACGAGGTTGTAACATAGTTCGATTTTGAAGTTTAGCTTCAATGAGTTTTAGTGCGAAATTTTTATGAGCGGGTAACTTTCTTAAACGCTCAACAGATTCGTCTAAGTCGAGCAATGGATCATTTCCAGTTGGCCATGATTTTAAGACTTCTTTTCGGACAGCCATAAATTCATCTAAGGTCCATTTTTTGTTTTTAAGCTGCATGTTTATCTCCTAGGATAATGATTCGTTTTTTCATGATGCGTAATGCGATTTCTGGGTATTCTAAGCTTAAGAGTCCCATCGCAGATAATATATAATCTTTATCTAACATAAATGTTGGATGTTTAGGTCTTAATTCAGTTGGTTTTTGTTCGGAATATAATGCGTCTTTCATCATTTCAATGGGTGTTTGACTATGGATGACAACACCACCTGTACCGATAAAATATTTCGTTTCAGTCAAATCTTTTCCAACTTGATGATACATCATTCCCATCGGTGTATAAACACTTTTTAGTGTACCAACATGTCTCGAAATCGCAGCATCAATGCATTTACTTGCAATGATGGTTTCAATGTTTTCATCATGTGGTGACTGTGGAATGAACTCGATATGATGATTTCTCATGGTTGCTTCAGCAAGGATATCAATTCCTTGTTTTTTGTGATGTGAAATCTCTTGATCGCTCATTGCTTGAATAACGCCTAATGCAGAATATCTCATGCCTAAGTCACCTTCAACGGTGCGTTTAGCAAAAGGTTCCTCAAGACCACTCAAGATAGCGTTCATCTGTTTAGGTAATCCTTCACTCATTGAATAGATATCTGTGGTAGCTCCACCAATGTCTGCAATCATTAATTCGCCTAACCCTTTTTCTTCATTATAACCTTTGGATAGAAGTTCAGCCGCCATTAAGACAGCATTCGGGGTAGGGAGTATGACTTGATCAATTTTTTCTTCAATTTTTTTGATGCCTTTCGCTTCAATGATATTTTTGACGAAAATATCTTTGATTCGATTCTTAGCATCTTCAATATTTAACTGATTTAATTTTGGCATGACATTTTCACACATAAAAAATGTTTTATTTGTTTTCGATAAAATGTCTTCAATTTCATCAGATGCGTCTTTATTTCCAGCAAATACGATGGGAGCTATGATATCCGATTCAGCAAGTATTTTTGCATTGTGAATGACACACTCTTTATTTCCACCATTTGCTCCACCAGCGAGTAAGATAATATCAATCTTTTTATCTTTAATCGCTTGGACTTCACTGCGATTTATATGGTGAGATAAAACAAGTTCAACTTTTGCTCCTGCTCCTAAACAGACTCTTCGAGCTGCTTCAGTTGTGAGTTCTTCAACTAAACCAATGGCTGCCATCTTTAATCCGCCAGCAGCAGAAGAACATGCAATGGTCTTTTCAAAAGTGATAGTTTTTCCAATAGATGTCATTAATTTTTCATAGGCAACAGTAAAACCATCGATGATATTGGTCTCGACGGTTGTAATTGCTTTAGATGTTGCAATGATATCTTCTAACTCAAGGTCAATTGCTGTTAGTTTGGTAAATGTTGAGCCAAAATCAACGAGCAGGTAAAATCCCATTATTAATCCCCCAGATCCGCTTTAATCGTATCTAAGACATCTTCAATGGTTACCCCTGGGGGATAAACACGGTTAAATCCCATGTCTTTAAATCTTTTTTCAACTTCTTGGAAATCTTGTTTACCAACGACAATATTACCACCTACATAAAGTAGGATATCATCTAAGCCAGCTTCTTGGCATTTTTCACGCATACCCTTACAATCAAGTTCTCCGTGACCATAAAGTGATGATACTAAAATTAAATGAGCCGACGTTTCAATTGCAGCGTTGATAAAATCTTCTTGTGATGATAACACGCCGACATTTACGACATTATAGCCTTCACGTGTTAACGTATACTCGATGATTCTGTTACCAACTGCATGAACATCAGCTCCGATAACGCCTATTACAATGGATTTCATTTCTTCCTCCGGTCATGCTCTACTCCATGTGGTTAGAGCTCTTGTGCTAAAACGCTTACATACACTTGTATTTTAATACAAAAGCGCTTAAAAAACAACCAAAGAAAGCGCTTTTAAAAATTAATATAATGATGGTATAAT
>JBAYZV010000003.1:0-29098 GCA_041672325.1 Candidatus Izemoplasmatales bacterium | reverse complement strand
CCGTAATTTTTGGACGTAATCAACTTATTGATAATGAAGTAAACTTAAAATATGTAAGAGATAATAACATTGAATTTTATCGTAGAAAATCAGGTGGTGGTTGTGTTTATGCTGATTTTTCAAACATAATGTTTTCTTTTATTACACCGAATTTTAATAAAGATTTTGTTTTTAGCACATATCTAAATAAAGTAGCCAATTTACTAAAAGAGTTAGGGTTAAATGCTTATGTTTCAGGACGTAATGATATATTAGTTGATGGATTAAAGGTTTCAGGTAATGCTTTTTATCAAGTTAATTCCAGGTCAATTGTTCACGGAACTATGTTATATAACACTGACTTAAGTGTGATGGTAAAAGCAATTACGCCAGATAATGAAAAACTGATATCAAAAGGCATTGACTCAGTAAGAAAAAGAGTAACAAATATCAAAGAGCATATAAAAATAACAATTGATGATTTTAAAAAGTATATTCGTGAAAATTTATGTGATGAAGAAATACTTTTAACATATCTTGATATTGAAGCTATAGAAAAAATAGAAAAAACGTATTTAAAAGATGATTTTATTTATGGAAAGAATCCTAATTATACAATAAAAAAGAAGAAGAAAACTGAAGCGGGAATTATTGAAATTTCTTTGGAATTAAAAAATAATATTGTGAAAAAGATGAACATGCTTGGAGACTATTTTTTAATTGGTGATGAAGACGAATTTTTAAAAAACTTTAAAAATGTCGCTTATACAAAAGAAGAATTTTCAAAGGTTTTAAATGTTATAAATATCAATAATTATGTTTATAATTTATCTAAGGAAGATTTTTTACAAATTTTATTTTAATGAATAGATTTGTGATATAATAATTTTGAGGTGGAGTATGGAAAATTTAAGGAAAACATGTCTGTTTGATAGGCATGTTCAATTAGGCGCGAAAATGGAAGAATTCGCTGGTTATGAAATGCCAATTGTATACGAAAGTATAAAAAATGAACATTTAGCTGTGAGAAACAATGTTGGCATGTTTGATGTAAGCCATATGGGTGAAATTACCGTTAAGGGAACAGACGCTTTAGCTTTTGTTGAAAGTATTTTCACAAATAAGGTAAGTACTTTAAAAGAAGGTCAAGTTATCTATGGAATGATGCTTTACCCTCACGGCGGTGTTGTTGATGACTTATTAGTATACAAGGTTAACAACCAAAGCTTTCTTTTAGTTGTTAATGCAAGTAATGTAGCAAAAGATTATACTTGGATAGTCGAAAACAGTGATGGTTTTGATGTTTTAATTCAAAATGTAAGTGATGATTATCAAGAAATTGCAGTTCAAGGGCCTGAAGCACAAAATGTAATTATGAATGTTTTGAATATCGATTTAAGCAATTTAGGGTTTTTCTTTTTTGGAAATTTTGAATACAATAATCACTATTTATTGATTTCAAGAACTGGATACACTGGTGAAGATGGATTTGAAATTTATGGAAGTGATGAAGCTATTCAAGAAATTTGGGATGTTTTACTGGAAAATAGTGTTGTTCCTTGCGGCTTAGGAGCCAGAGATACGTTAAGATTTGAAGCTGCTTTACCATTATATGGACATGAGCTAACTAAAGATATTAATCCAATAGAAGCTGGATTTAAATTCTTTGTAAAAATGGATAGTGATGTTAATTTTATAGGTAAAGAAGCGCTTGAAAAGCAAGGCGAAGATCTAACAAGACGAATTGTCGGAATTCAATTAACAGAAAAATCTATTCCACGTGAAGGCTATGAGGTATATCATGATGATGAACTAATTGGTTATATTACAACAGGGTATTTAAGCATTTCTGTAGAAAAACCAATAGCCATGGCGATGATAAATAGACCATATACAAAAAAAGATACACAAATTTTTGTAAAAGTTAGAAACAAAATGATACCTGGCTTTGTCAGAGATAAAAAATTTTTAGTAAAGAAATACATAAAAACGAAGGGAGCTTAAAATGAGCAAAGTAGTAGAAGGACTTTATTATTCTAAAAGTCATGAATGGGTTAAAGTTTTAGAAGAAGATATGGTTTTAATTGGAATCACGGATTTTGCACAATCTGAATTAGGAGACGTAGTTTTCGTTGATCTACCAGATGTAGGTGATACAATTAGCCAAGAAGATGAATTTGGAGCTGTTGAATCTGTTAAAGCTGCTTCAGATTTAGTTGCGCCAGTTAGTGGCGAAATTTTAGAAGTTAATGAAGATTTAATAGGCGAACCAGAATTGCTTAACAAAGAACCATATGATAATTGGTTGTTAAAGGTCAAATTGGAAAATGCCGATGAACTAGGAAACTTATTAAGTTCTGAAGAATACAAAGAATTTATTAAGTAAGGTGAAATAATTGTTTAAATATTTTCCCCATACAAAAGCTGACATAGATTCAATGTTAAAAAGTTTAAATATCTCATCAATCGATGAGATATTTCATGACGTACCTAAAAGCGTTGTTTTTAATGGAGATTACGATGTTCCTAGCTTTATGTCTGAATCAGAATTAAGAAACCATTTTGCTTCATTAAGCAAAAAAAATCAAGAGCTTACTTTATTTTCTGGTTTGGGGATTTACGATCATTATCAACCCGCTGTTATAAACGCTTTAACTCAAAGACAAGAGTTTATGACTTCTTATACGCCTTATCAACCTGAGATATCACAAGGAACACTACAATATATTTTTGAATATCAATCAATGATTCAAACTCTTACTGGTTTAGAAGTGTCTAATGCTTCAATGTATGATGGTGCAACTTCAACAGCTGAAGCTTGTTTTATGGCTTGTGCTGTTACAAAAAGGAATAAAGTTTTGTTATCATCAACATTAAACCCTAATATTGTCAATGTAATAAAAACTTATTTAAAGTTCAAAAATTTAGAGTTTGATTTTGTAAACGAAGTATCTGGTAGTATTGATTTGGATGATTTGAAAAAGAAACTAAACAAAGATATTGCCGGTGTTATTGTTCAAAAACCTAATGTATACGGAATAATTGAAGATTATGATGGCTTTTCAGAACTTATTAAAGAGAATAAATCCTTATTTATTATTAATTCTGACATATCTACACTTGGGGTATTAAAATCTCCAAAAGAAGATGGAGCTGATATTGCTTGCGGAGATTGTCAAAGTTTGGGAATGCCTGTTGCATTTGGCGGACCTACTTTAGGGTATCTTGCGACAGAAAAGAAGTATGTAAGAAAGATGCCAGGTAGAATTTGTGGGTATACTCACGACTTAGAAGGCAAAAGAGCTTTTGTATTGACTTTACAAGCTCGTGAGCAACATATAAGAAGAAGCAAAGCAAATAGTAATATTTGCTCTAATCAGTCTTTAATGGCATTATATGTAACGATTTATTTGTCTTTGATGGGCAAAGAAGGTTTAAAAGAAGTAAATAACTTATCCTACCAAGGAGCGCACTATCTTTATGATTCGCTTGTTAAAACAGGTAAATTTACTGATCCTTTTAAAAAGCCATTCTTAAAAGAATTCACACTCGAAACAACGATTCCAAAAGAGTCTATTCAAACAGCTTTATTAGAAAATGGTATCTTTGGTGGAATTGGCTTAGATGTTTTTGGTGAACAATATAATGGGTTAATTAACTTTACTGTAACTGAAAAAAGAACTAAAGATGAGATTGATAATCTTATTAGTATTTTAGGAGGGTTATCATGATTAACTATAATAAGATGATTTTTGAATTATCAAATAAAGGACGTGTAGGCTATTCTTTACCAAAAGAAATTTTTAGTGATTATAATATTGAACAATTAGAAGATAGCTTGTTAAGAAAAGAAGAATTACTATTGCCTGAAGTATCGGAATTAGATGTTTTAAGACATTTCACAAATATTTCTAATAAAAACTTTGGAGTTGAAAATGGGTTTTATCCTTTAGGTTCTTGTACAATGAAGTACAACCCAAAAATCAATGAAGAAATGGCGTCTAATGGCGCATTTAAGAATCTTCATCCACTTCAACCATCAAGAACTGTGCAAGGTGCTTTTGAAGTTTATTATAATTTACAAAAATATTTGTCAGAGATATCTGGCCTCGAAGAGTTTTCACTTAATCCATATGCTGGAGCTCATGGTGAATTAGTTGGATTAATGGTAATAAAATCTTATCATCAAGAACGTGGTGATTTTAAAAGAAATAAAATTATTATTCCTGATTCAGCTCATGGGACTAATCCAGCATCAACCGTTGTATGTGGAATGGAAGTGGTTGAAATCGCTTCAAATAAACGTGGTAGAGTTGATTTAGAAAGTTTAAAATCTGTTTTGAATGATGAAGTTGCTGGAATGATGTTAACTAATCCAAACACTTTAGGTATCTTTGAAAATGATATAGTTGAAATTACTAAACTAGTCCATGATGCTGGAGGATTAATGTATTACGACGGAGCTAATCTTAATGCCTTACTAGGAAAAGTAAGGCCTGGAGATATGGGATTTGACGTGATGCATATTAATTTACATAAAACATTTTCAACGCCACATGGTGGTGGTGGACCAGGGTCTGGACCTGTTGGTGTAACTAAAATGTTAACTAAGTATTTGCCTAATCCAAGAATTAAAAAATTAGATGATTATTTTTATGTTGAAAATAGCGGACAAGCTCTAGGACAAATATCAAGTTATTTTGGTAATTATCTAGTAGCTTTGCGTGCATATGCTTACATTAGAACTTTAGGAAAAGAAAATTTAAGTATGGTTGGTAGATACGCAACATTAAATGCTAATTATATTTCTAATGCACTAAAGACAGCTTATGAACTACCAATTTCTGGTTATTGTATGCATGAAGTTGTTTTTAATGGGTTGACAAACAAAGATAACGATATTAAAACTTTAGATATAGCAAAGAGATTGCTTGATTATGGAATGCATGCTCCAACAATTTATTTTCCACTTTTATTTCCACAGTCAATAATGATTGAACCAACAGAAACTGAATCAAAGGAAACAATAGATGAATTTATAAATATTATGCATAAAATAGCAATTGAAGCAAAAGAAGAACCGGAAAAACTAAAACAAGCGCCAACTAAAACTCCAATTAGAAGAACAGATGAAGTTTTTGCGGCAAAGATGATGATTTTTTCTTACAAGGATTATATAGAATACATAAATAATCGAGGATAAAATATGAATATCTTGAACATGTTTGGTATTATAGATGTTTTAATTGTATTAATCGTATTTGGGTTAATATTTCTTGGATGGAAAAGCGGATTTTTACTTAAGATAATTAAGCTTGCATCTAGTTTATTTGGATTGATCGCTTCTTTGCTTTTGGCTAAACCGTTCTCAATGGTTCTTGACAAATGGTTTGGAGAAGGAATCTATCAACGCATTGAAGCTTTTTTAATTGAAAAAGTAGCTAATGGTAATGTTAATGCAACTGAAGAAATAATTCGTGAATCATTATCTGAAATGGCTATGCCAAAATTTATTGTGGATTGGATTGTTGAATCTGCTAGCAATGAAGGCGCTGCTATATCATTTATTGATTCGGTTACACCATTGATAAAATCACTAATTCTTTTATTAATAGCTTTTGTAGTTCTTTTTTTTGGATCTATGTTGGTATTTCTACTTTTGAAGATTTTAGCAAAGATGGTAACTTCTATTCCAATTATCAAACAAGTTGATAAAGTTCTTGGTGCTTTATTTGGATTATTTAAAGCTGCTGTTCTAATTTTTGTTTTGCTTTTCATTTTAGGGCTATTAATTACTATTCCATCAGTTAATGATTTGATAGGAGATTTTTTAACAATTGATATGCAACTTGAAACAGACAGTTTTAGATTATCAAAATGGCTTTATGATAATAATGTATTAAAATATATTGTATTTATATTTGCAACGATATTATAAAAAAACGTTCAGGAATTTCCTGAACGTTTTTTAGTATTCAATAATTATTTTTTTAAGAGATTCAACCAAATCTTCCTGTTTAATTTTTTTTACTTTGATGCCGTCAATAAATAATAAAGCTTCATTGAGTCCGCCAGCAACGGCTATATTAGCTTCCTTGGCTTCACCAGGACCGTTTACAATGCAGCCCATAATTGCGACAGTAATATCTTTGTTTATTGTTTCCAAGAAGACTTCTATTTCTTTAACGATTGGAATCATGTCATATTGAATTCTTCCACAAGTAGGACATGAAACAAGTTTGGGTTTTTTAAATAGTTTGAAGTTAGATAGTATTTCTTTAGCAACTCTTATTTCATCAACTGGATTGGCTGTTAATGATACTCTTATCGTTGATCCTATTCCAAGATACAATAGTGTACCTAAACCAATTGAAGAAGAAATAGTCCCTCCAAAATTTGTTCCTGCTTCGGTTACGCCAAGGTGTAATGGATATTTAAAAGTCTTGGCTGCTAAAATATTCGCATTAATAGTGTCTTGGACATTTGAGGACTTAATTGAAATAATTATATTTGTAAATCCGAATTTTTCAAGTAAATCAACATGGTATTTGGCTGAAGCTACCATAGCTTCCGGGGTAGGTTTAAGATACTTTTCTAGAATATGCTTTTCGATTGAACCGGAATTAATACCGATTCTTATTGGTATATTCTTAGTATTACATGCATCAACAACAAGTTTAATTTTGTCTTCGTCGTTAATATTTCCAGGATTAATCCTAATCTTATCAACGCCGGATTCTACAGCTTGTAAAGCTAATCGATAATCAAAGTGAATATCTGCTACAAGCGGTATGTTAATAGCCTGTTTAATCTTTTTTAAGGCAATTGCATCTTCCATATTTAATACGGCTACACGAACAACTTGACACCCAACTGATTCTAACTCTTTAATTTGTTTGACTGTTGATTCGATATCTTTTGTTTTTGTGTTAGTCATTGATTGAATAATTACAGATTTATCTCCGCCTATATAGAGATTACCGACTTTAATTTTTTTTGTTTTTTCTCTAGTGTACATAATCTTCGCCTCTTTCGAATCTTCTCTATTATTATACAACATTATTATAATATTTTGAGTTAAAAATCTTTTTTATTGAACAAATATGATAGAATATAATTAAAGAGGTGTGGTATGTTAAGTTTACAAGGTGTTGGCGCTACCACTGGTAAAGGTAGCGGTATAGCACTCATTTATAAGAAAACATCAAATAAGCTACATGAAAAATATTATCATGAAACAGCTAAGGAATTATTAAGTGAAATACAAAATCAATCAATGGCTGAAATTGATAGCCTTATAAGCATTTGTAAATGCGAGGAAGAAAAAGATATTCTTATAGCACATAAATTGATGCTAAGTGATTCAGAAGTAATCAAATCCCTAGAAAAAGAGATTGATTCAGGCGAAGATTTATTAAAAGCTATTAAGAATGTTCAAGGTAACTATTATAATCTCTTTAAGGCTATGGATGACGAAGTGTTTTCTTCTAAAGCTTTAGATGTAGAAGAGGTGTTTCAAAGGCTGATAGATAATATTAAAAAACAAAATAAAATCAAATCCATTAATAAAAGTTTTATTCTAGTATGTGATGATCTTTTACCAACAACGATTTATGATTATCCTATAGAGTACTTAAGAGGAATTGTTGTTAAACATGGAACTTTTTTCTCACACGGAGTGATTATAGCAAAAAGTAAAAACATTCCAGTTGTAATTGGATTGGGAACAGATATTGACAAAATCAATCAAGGCGATTATTTAGTAATTGATGGTTTGAGTGGAAAAGTTGTTTTAATAAGCGAGTGATGAAATCATCACTCGCTTTTCATTGTAATAACATTAAAAAGACACATAAATAGTATATATTTAAGTTAATAAAACTTATTCAATAATCGAGGTGAATTGGTATGAAGCAAAAGGTTGTTCTAATAATCTTTTTTTTGCTAGTTATTATTTCTGGTGTATTGATTACACAAGTTGAAGTAAATTATGACTTAGAAAAGTACTTACCAAAAGACTCAGAGATCAAAGAAAGTATAAATATTTATAAGGATAATTTTGGGGATTCATCGTATGCATACATAGCGATTGATGAAGAAAATGTTTCTAAAGCAATAAATGTTAAAGAAAAAATAGAGCTTATCGAGGGTGTTAAACAAGTTTTATTCGTTGATGATTATTTAAACGAGTTGACCTATAGCATAATTAGAAGTTATATGCCTGTTGAAACTCAGAGTATACTTGATAATACTTTAGCAAGTTTACTAGCTACAGGTATAACTTATCCTGAAGCTTTATATCAACTTGCCAATTACTTGCCTGAAACCCAAAAAGAAGAATTACAGAATCAGTTCACTGATTCCGTTAGTGATTCTCATATGTTGTTTCAAGTTGTATTTTCTACTTCAAGCGCTGATTTGAAGACCGAAGAAAGCGTCGATTCAGTTAAAATATTACTTGATGAAGAAAACTATGACTATAAAATGAAAGGCGATGCAATCAGCACAGCATTCACTAAAAATACAATTGCTAAAGAAACTACATTAATTACTTTGATAATAATTCCATTAATTATTGCTATATTAATAATTATGAGTAAGTCATTTTTTGATATTATTCTTTTTGGAATAGTCGCTGGATCAGCGATAATTATTAATCTTGGAACTAATGCTTTTCTACCAGATATATCATATATAACTCAATCAATGGCTATTGCGTTACAACTAGCTATATCGTTAGACTATATTATTTTTACCATTAACTCTTATCACGGATTTAGAGAACAAGGAATTGAAGTTGCTGAATCAGTGGTATTAGCAACTAAAAAATCTAGAAGACCAGTAATAGCATCAGCTTTAACTACTGGAGTTAGTTTTCTAGCACTAGCTATTATGAAATTTCAAATTGGTTTAGATATCGGAATTGTTTTTTCAAAAGCTATTCTGATTAGTTTGTTTACAACACTATTCTTATTGCCGGTTTTAATAAGACTGTTTGCTGGGTTGATTGGCAAGACTAAGAAAAAATCAAAAATCACTGATTTTACCTGGTTCGCTAAATTCGGTGAAAAATGCAGCAAATATAGATATTACTTTCTTGGCTTTTTATTAATAATTATTACACCATTGATATATCTTCAAACTCAAAATGAGTTCACCTTTGGAGTCAACAGTTTTTCAGCATCTGAAGGCACTGCTTATTATGAGGATAGTAATTGGATTGATGAAAATTTTGGACAAAAGAATAATTATATAATTCTTGTTGAAAAAAATAATTCTTTAGAGGCTGCATTATACCAAAAATTAATCAATTTGGATTATGTTTACAATGTCGATGCTGGAGTATATTATAAGTCAGTGATAACAGATCCGTTAGTTCTATCAAGTGTAATTGGTAGCTTTTATTCTGATGATTATGCACTTTTTCAAGTTACAGTGATGTCTGATGTAGAATCTGAAACTACCTTTGCACAATACGAAGAAATGTTAAATATTGTTGAAACAACTGGGTTTACTGAAAACCATATTATTGGTGAAACTGCAGTATCATATCATATTAAAGACATTATAGTCAGAGACTTCACTTGGGTTTTAGTTGTTGCGATAATTGCTATTATGATTATTATTTTCTTTAGTTTTAAGAATCTACTTATACCGATTCTTTTAATAGTTGTTATTGAAGTAGCTGTATTTTTGTCAATGAGTATTATTAATGTGTTTGATCAAGATTTAGTTTTCCTTGCATATTTAATTGTCTCGACAATCTTATTAGGGGCAACTATTGACTACGCAATATTGTTTACTAAGAGATACATGGAAGAGAGACTAGAAAAAGGAAAAACAGAAAGTATTATGAAAGCATCAATTGATGCTACTCCATCTATAGTTACATCTGCTTTGCTATTTATAATAGCTGGTCTAACAATCGCGATGATTTCATCAATTAATTCTATCGCTCAAATAGGTTTATTAATTGCTGTAGGAGCTTTTGTTTCAATGATTTTTGTACTAATAATACTACCGCAAATGTTATATATTTTTGATAAATTCATTATAAAATCCGGGTTATGACAAATAATTATAATTATTATATTGTAAAAAATATTTTTGTTGAAAAGTAAAAATATTAATGCTTGAAGAAAGGGCTTACATAGTTTATAATATTAGTGATGTCGAATATTTGGAGGTAGGATTTTGACTGAAATTGATTACAACAGTTTAGGATTTAAAGCAAGAGATAGCCATGCCAATTACATTTCATATTACAAAGATGGAAAATGGGATGATGGAGCGTTAAGAAAAGAGGATACAATAACTATATCAGCTTTCTCGACTTCGCTACATTATGGGCAACAAGCGTTTGAAGGATTAAAAGCATATCGTCGTAAAGATGGTAAAATTCAACTCTTTAGAGTAGATGAGAATGCTAAAAGATTAAAAAATTCTTGTGATAGAATCCTTATGCCAATAGTACCAATGGAAAAATTTATTGATGCTATTAAACAAGTAGTAGAAGCAAATAAAGATTTAATACCACCTTATGGGTATGGAGCTTCTTTATATTTAAGACCATACATAATAGGCGTAGGTAGAAATTTAGGCGTTAAACCAGCTAGTGAGTATATTTTTGGCGTATTAGCTTCACCAGTTGGTAATTATTTTAAAAATGGATTGAGTCCAGTTAATTTTATTGTTACAGATAAAGATCGTGCTGCACCTAATGGAACTGGACAAGTTAAAGTTGGTGGTAACTATGCTGCTAGTTTAATGAGCCATGAACAAGCTCAAGAAGCAGGGTATGCTGATTGTATATATTTAGATCCATTAACACATACAAAGATAGATGAGGTTGGCGCAGCGAACTTTTTCGGAATAACTTGTGACAATGTTTTTGTTACTCCTAATTCTAGTAGTATTTTACCAAGTATAACTAAAAAGAGTTTACTATATATCGCTGAACATTATCTTGGTATGAAAGCTGAAGTTAGAGATGTATATATTGATAAACTAGATGAATTAAAAGAAGCGGGAGCATGTGGTACTGCTGCAGCTATAACTCCAATCGGAAGAATAGACTATAATGGGAAAAAACATGTTTTCTATAGTGAATCAGAAGTTGGTCCAATTACAAAAAAACTATACGAAACTTTGATTGGTATTTATTTTGGTGATATCGAAGCTCCAGAAGGTTGGATTACAACAATTTAGTAAAAAAAGCGAGTTTAATACTCGCTTTTACGCTTTTTAATATCAAAAATAACTTATTTGAAATAAGCAATTATTTGTTGTTGAAAAAAGAAATTTGCACTTGTTTTAAAAGCGCTTTCATTGTATAATCTATAGTGTCGGTAATCATACCAATAAAATGATGGGAAAAGCGCTAAATTGGAAAATATTAATCTTGCATTTTCCATGCTTTTTTTTACGAAAAATGATAATCGATTATTTATAATCGAAAAAATATAAAAAGTGAGGCGAAGAAATTGTTTACAAATCAATATTTAAATGATGTATTTGAAGTAACAAAATCAAGAAATGGTTCACAACCAGAGTATCTACAAGCAGTAGAAGAATTTTTTGAAGCGATGAGTTTTATCGTTGAACAAGATCCTAATATCGAAAAATACGGTATTATGGAAAGAATTATTGAACCAGAAAGAATTGTTAAATTCAGAGTAACTTGGGTTGATGACGAAGGAAAAATTAGAGTTAATCGTGGCTATAGAATTCAATTTAATTCAGCGATTGGGCCATACAAAGGTGGACTTCGTTTCCATCCATCTGTTAACGAATCAATTCTTAAATTTTTAGGTTTTGAACAAACATTTAAAAATGCACTTACTGGTTTACCAATGGGTGGTGGAAAAGGTGGTTCAGACTTTAATCCACGTGGATGTTCAGATAGTGAAATTATGCGTTTCTGTCAAAACTTCATGCTTGAAATGTATCGCCATATTGGCGCTGATACAGATGTTCCAGCAGGAGATATAGGTGTAGGTTTTAGAGAAATTGGATACTTATATGGAATGTATAGAAAGATTAAAAACGAAAACACTGGTGTTTTAACAGGTAAAGGCATTTCTTATGGTGGGTCTTTAGGTAGAGCTGAAGCAACAGGACATGGCGTTTTATATTTTGTTAGAGAAATGTTAAGCGTATATCGTAATGAAACTATAGAAGGTAAGAAAGTAATTATTTCTGGTTCTGGAAAAGTTGGAATGCATGCTGCATTGAAAGCTAGAGAATTAGGAGCTAAAGTTGTTGCTTTATCTGATATAAATGGATTTGTTTATGATCAAAATGGTTTAGATTTAAGTATTGTTCGAATGTTAACTGCTAAGAATCCTGAATTTTCTACAGAATATTTACAATATCGTCCATCTGCTACTTATGATTCTAATCCAACAAATATTTGGAATACGCCTTGTGATATTGCGATTCCTTGTGCTACTCAAAATGAATTACCTTTAGAAGGAGCTCAAGCTTTAGTTGCAAATGGTTGTTTCTTAGTTTGTGAAGGCGCAAATATGCCAACTACAATAGAAGCAACGAAATATTTGCAACATGCAGATATCTTATTTGCTCCAGGTAAAGCTGCTAATGCAGGTGGGGTTGCCGTTTCTGGTTTAGAAATGACTCAAAATGCTATGCATTATCCTTGGTCTTATGAAGAAGTTGATGAAAAATTACAAAACATAATGGCTGAAATCTTTAAAAAAGCATATTCTGAAGCAAGAAAATATACTGACCATCGCAATTTAGTTGTCGGTGCTAATATCGCTGGATTCATGCGAGTATATAGCGCGATGATGGAACAAGGTATTATTTAATGAGCGTTATAAAAACGCCAAAAATCTTACTGCCTATCGATTCCATTAATATGGAAAAATGGGCAGTTATTGCTTGTGATCAATTCACTTCCGAGCCAGAATATTGGGATAAACTAAAAGGATATGTTGATAATGTACCTTCGACATATCATTTAATACTACCTGAAGCCTTCCTTGACGGTGAAATAAAGCATAAAATCGGGAAAATTAATTATAATATGGATCTTTATCTAAAAAATAATATGTTTTCTGAAACAGAAGGGTTTATTCTTGTTGATAGACAAACTCCTTATGTTGAACGTCGTTTAGGTTTAGTTTTAGCGATAGATTTAGATGAGTATGAGTATGAAGCTGGAAAAAAAGGAAAAATTGCTGCTACTGAGAAAACTGTTCCAGAAAGAATTCCGCCTAGAGTTCAAATTCGTGAAAATGCTCCGATAGAATTACCACATGTTTTGGTTTTACTTGATGATCAAGGCCAAGATATTATTGGCAATCTATATAAAAATAAAGAAAATTATAAAAAAGCATATGATTTTAAATTAAATATGAATGGCGGATACATTAAAGGATATGAAATTTTAGACACTAAGTCAATTATTAGTGCTATTGAATCTCTACCAAACGATTTAAATTTAATTGTTGGTGACGGAAATCATTCTCTAGCATCAGCTAAAGTTTGTTGGGAAAACATCAAGAAAAATCTTAGTGATGAAGAAAAGATTAATCACCCTGCACGTTATGCTTTAGTGGAGTTGATTAGCATCTATGACGATGGACTTACATTTGAACCAATTCATAGAGTATTATTTAATGTTGATATGAGTTTAATAAGAGTTTTGGAAAATCGTTTAAATGGTGACGGAAACTTAGAAGTTTTTTTCAATAATGAAATATATAATATTTCTGTACCAACTAATCCATTCTTAGCGATAAAACAAATACAGGAATTACTTGACGAGTATTTAGATATAAATAAATTTGTAGATATAGACTTTGTACATGGTATAGATAGTTTGAAAAAAATTGTTAAGAATAATCGGGATTGTGTGGGCATTTCTATGCCAACTTTAGAAAGAGATAAATTATTACCTTATATAAGAGAAAATGGAGTTCTTCCTAGGAAATCATTCTCGTTAGGAGAAGCAGAGGAAAAACGATATTATCTTGAAGGTAAAAAAATATTATAAGAGGTGGAAATATGAAAAGAGTATGGAATTTTTCAGCAGGACCTGCTGTATTACCAGAAGAAGTATTGAAAATCGCTGCAGATCAAATGCTTAATTACGAAAACAGCGGAATGTCTGTTATGGAGATGTCACATCGTTCAAAGGCTTATGATAGGATTATTAAAGAAGCGGAAGCTGACTTAAGAACCTTAATGAATATCCCTGATAATTACAAAGTACTATTTTTACAAGGCGGAGGACACTTACAATTTTCAATGGTTCCTTTGAACTTAATGAAAAACAAAGTTGCGGATTATATACATACTGGTGAATGGACAAAGAAAGCAATTAAAGAAGCTCAAAAATATGTTAAAGTCAATAAAATTGCTAGTTCTGAAGACAAGGACTTCACTTATGTTCCAGATCTTTCTAATTTAGAAATAGACGATGATGCTGATTATGTGTATATTTGTCAAAACAACACAATTAGAGGGACAAAAATTACAAAATTGCCTAATACAAAAGGCAAAGATTTGGTAAGTGATATGTCTTCTAATATTCTATCTGAACCTGTTGATGTATCTAAGTTTGCTCTTATTTTTGCTGGAGCACAAAAAAACATTGGCCCTGCAGGAACGACAATAGTTATAATTAGAGAGGATTTGTTGACAGATGACTTGCCAAGTTATTGTCCAACTATGTTAAGTTATAAAATTCATGCTGATAAGGATTCGTTATACAATACACCGCCTACTTACGGAATATATATTTGTGGTTTAGTTTTTAAACATCTACTTGCTAACGGTGGCGTTGAGGCGATGTATAAAAAGAATCTTGAAAAAGCAAATCTATTATACAATTATCTTGATATTTCAAAATTATTTAAAGGTACTGTAGAAAAAAAGGATAGATCATTAATGAATGTAACTTTTGTAACTGAAAGTGAAGAAATTAATGCTCAATTTATCAAAGAAGCTACTGAAGCTGGGCTTGTAAATCTTAAGGGACATAGATCTGTCGGTGGAATGAGGGCATCAATTTATAACGCTATGCCTACTGAAGGTGTTGTGGCACTAGTTGAATTTATGAGAGAATTTGAAAGGAAGGTTATTGGATGAAAGTAAGTTATCTAAATAAAATATCACCAATCGGGTTAAATGCATTTACTAGCAAGTATGAGCTTTCTGACGAAAGTGCGAACGCTGATTTGTTACTTGTAAGAAGTGCTAATATGCATGAATACTCAATTAATGAAGAATTATTAGCGGTAGCAAGAGCAGGGGCTGGCGTAAATAATATTCCTCTTGAAAAAATGGCTGAAGCTGGGGTTGTAGTTTTTAACACTCCTGGAGCTAATAGTAATGGCGTAAAAGAATTAGTTATTGCTGGAATGCTAATGACTTCAAGAGATTTAATTGGTGGAATTGATTGGGTAAAGAACAATAAATCTGACCATGATATTTTGAAATCTATTGAAAAAGCTAAATCTGCTTTTGCCGGAAATGAAATACTAGGAAAAACAATTCTTGTAATTGGATTAGGAGCTATAGGCGGAAAAGTGGCTAATGCTTGTGCAGATTTAGGAATGAAAGTTATAGGTTATGATCCTTATATCAGCGACGAAGCAAAAAATTTACTGAATTCAATGGTCGAAATAAATAATAATCTGTCTGAATCATATCCAATAGTTGATTTCATAAGTTTACATTTGCCATTACTTGATTCAACTAAACATATGATAAACCAAACAGTATTTAATCAAATAAAGCCAGGAGCAGTACTACTAAATTTTAGTCGAGATTTATTAGTTAATGATGAAGATTTAAAACAAGCATTAGAAGCTAAAATAATTAAAAAATATGTAACAGATTTTCCTGATTATTTTGTAGCTAATCTTGATAACGTTATTGGATTTCCTCATTTAGGTGCTTCAACTTCTGAATCAGAAGATAATTGTGCCATTATGGCTGCTCAGCAATTGATGGCTTATGTTGAAAAGGGAGAAATTGTTAATTCAGTTAATTATCCAAATGTAAAATTGGAAAAATGTTTTACTAAATTTAGATTAATAGTTCTTTCTAAGAACGAACCATCTATCGCACGAGAAATTGCTAAAATAATTATTGATGTTGAAAATAGCATAAAAGCTAAGACTTCAAAAGTTCGTGGTGAATATGCATTTTATGCTTTTGATATAGATCAAGACATACCACAAAGTATTCTTGAAAAGATCGCAAAAATTGATGGTGTTACAAGAATCAGAATAATTTAAACTTATTTTTAACGCCACGTATTATGCGTGGCGTTTTAGTTTAACTTTAACTTGTATTGCATATTTTTAAAAAAAAATCATTTAACATCAAAAATGCTTGATTTTTTTAGGTATAAATTATAGAATAGAATAGTATTGAATGGAGGATTGCTTATGAGAGTTCAATTTACTTTAAAATGTACTGAATGTAATTCAGAAAATTACCAACTTAGTAAAAATAAAAAGACACATCCAGATAAAATGGAAGTAAAAAAATACTGTCCTACGTGTCAAAAACAAACTTTACACAAAGAAAAAAAATAATCTAATTATTTGGTATCCGTTTGGATACTTTTTCTTTATACAAAAGAACAGATTTAAGGAGTGCATATGAGAAAGTATAATTTAGGAATTGATATTGGTGGTACAACCATCAAATTTGGTTTATTTGATTTAAACGATAATTTGTTGGAAACCTGGCATATAAATACTAATAAATCTTTTTCAGGTAAATATATTTTGTCAGAAATAGCAAAAGAGATAAATACTAAATTGTGTACATCTGAAATAAGAGGAATTGGTTTCGGGGTTCCTGGGCCAGTATCAAAGAATATTGTTTATAGTTGTGTTAATCTCGGTTGGTGTGAAAAAGACATAATTAAGGAATTTTCAAGCATTATAAAAGATGATGAGATTATTATTAAAATTGCAAACGATGCTAACCTAGCAGCGGCTGGTGAAGTATATAAAGGTGTAGCAAGAGGTTATGTGAATGCTTTTATGGTTACCTTAGGCACTGGTATAGGTGGTGGTGTCATTATCGACGGAAAAGTAGTTGATGGTATCAATGGTGTAGCTGGAGAAATCGGTCACACACATATTGATGACGTCTATAATTTGAAATGCAATTGTGGAAATACTGGATGCTTAGAGACGCTTTCTTCAGCAACTGGTATTGTGAATCTGGCTAAAATTTATTTAAAACAATCAAATGCTCGATCTTCTTTAAGAGCTTTTCCGGAATTTAGTGCGAAAAAAGTAATTGATTTTGCAAAATTAGGCGATAAACTATCTGAAGAAGTAATTGAAAAATCAATGGAATATTTAGCAAATGTTTTTGCGAAAATATCATATATTATTAATCCTGATATATTTATAATTGGTGGAGGGATATCTAACGCCGGAAATTATATAATTGACAAAATAACTAAGTACTATTATCCTCTAGTAGAGCCTTTTATAACTAAAACGAATTTTGAGATAGCTACTTTAGGAAATGATGCTGGAATGTATGGAGCGTGTTATTTAATAAAATGATTAATATAACGAAGTATGCTAGTAAAAATATGGATGTAAATAGTTATATCCTTGTTAAAGAAAACCAAGCTTTAGTCATTGACCCAGGGTTTAATGGCGAGGCTATTTTAAATCATTGCAAAAATCACAATGTGCAAATTACTCATTGTGTATTTACTCATGGGCATTACGATCATATTAAGGATCTTGAATCTATTCTAAGATTTAGTAAGCCAAAAATATATATTTTTAATGAAGAAATAGATTTTCTTTATAACCCGAATTTAAATTTATCATCAATGTTCAAAGAAGATTTTGTTTTAGATAAATCATTTGAAGTTGTAAAAATTGAAGATAATCAAATTATTGATTTTATGAATGAAAAAATTAAGGTTATTCATTTACCAGGACACACTAAAGGTTCTATTGGTCTAATCTATAATCGCCATTTCTTTTCTGGTGATACATTATTTTATGATAGTGTGGGAAGAACGGATTTGCCAACCGGTAATGGTGGTAAGATGTTATCTTCACTAAAAAAAATAAAATCAAGTTTAGCAAAGAATACAATTGTTTATCCCGGACATGGTAAAGGTGGTCCTTTATCTGAAATTTTATTAGAAAATCCATACTTAAATAATTTAAAATAAATAGCCAATAAAGTTGGCTATTTATTTTATAAAAACGTATTCATAGTTAAAAAAACTAGCACTCAAGACTTGACATTGCTAATAACCTTTAGTATAATATCTTTAGCATTCAAAACGATTGAGTGCTAAAGGGTGATTCTATGACGAAAAGGCAAGAAATGATTTTGAAATTAGTTGTTGATGAATATATAAAAACTGCGGAACCAATTGGCTCCAAGATTTTATCGGAAATGTTAAATGTTTCTTCAGCGACTGTTAGAAATGAAATGGGTATTCTAGAGGATTTGGGTTATATTGAAAAAACTCATACATCATCTGGAAGAATGCCTTCGGAAAAAGGTTATCGTTACTATATTGAGACAATAGTAAAAAATCTTGACGAAGAAACTGAAGGTTTTTTTGAATTCGAAAAGTTGTTTCTTAACAAAGAACAAGAACGAGATGAAATAATTAAAGAAGCAATCGATTTATTATCGCAAGCTACTAATTGCACAGCAATATCTTTAGGTCCAAATGCATTTCATTCTAAAGTTAAAAAAGTTCAATTAGTTCCAATTTCAAGTCATCAAGCAATAATTCTTGTTATCACTAACTTTGGACATGTTGAGTCAAAGCAAATCACAATTCAAGATGAAATAGACACTGAAGAATTAATTAAAGTAATTGATCTGTTGAATGAATTGTTGATGGATACGCCAATTTCAAAAGTTTCAGAAAAGTTACATTATGAAATACAACACAGTCATATTAAAGAATTGCTGAAATATCGTGATACAATAGTTGAATCTTTTATTGAGGCGTTTTCAAAGTTCGCTCAGTCTAAGTATTATCTGACAGGACAATCTAACATGCTTTATCAACCAGAATTTAACGATATTAAAAAACTCCGAGAATTTATTACAACGATTGAAAATAATGAGATATTTAAATTGGTTGAAGTAGATTCTGAGGGCATATCAGTAAAAATTGGAACAGAAAATCAAGTTACAACAATGCAAGATTGTACAGTAATTACTTCAACTTATGATACAGTTGATGGAGATAAAGGAACGATATCTCTAGTAGGTCCGACAAGAATGGATTATAGACGTGTTATTCCGCTTATGAAGTTTCTTGCTAAACACATTCAAAAATTATATGAAGAGGAGTAAAAAAATGAGTGAAACTGAAAAAGAGATGCTTGCTGAAGATGAAAAAAAAGATTTAGAAGCAAAAGAAGAAGTTAAAGAGGAAAAAAAGAAAAAGAAAAATAAAACCAAAATTGAGGATCAACTTGAAGTTGTCGAAGAAGAATTAAAAAATGTCAAAGATAAGTATTATCGTGCTTTAGCAGAAATGGAAAACTACAAAAAAAGAATGTCTGAAGATTTTAAACGTGAACGTAAATATGCGGGAATGACTTTAGCTGATAAATTAATTGATTCGATTGAAGTTTTTTCACAAGCTTTAAATATCAAAACAGATGACAGCAATTTGAAGAATTTTCTATATGGGTTTAACATGATTAAAGATATGATGTATACTGCTTTAAAAGATGAAGGTGTCATTGCTATTGAATCAAAAGTTGGCGACGATTATGACCCTACAATTCATGAAGCGATGGACACGGAATATGATTCGGAAGCGAGAGAAAATTCTATATTAAAAATAGTGAAAAAAGGTTATAAATTTAAAGATAGAATATTGAGGCCAGCATTGGTCGTTGTCAATATAAAAACAAAAGAAGAAAACAAAGAAGAAAAAGAAAATTCAAATGAAAGTAATGAATAGGAGAGATAAAAAATGAAAATTATAGGAATTGATTTAGGTACAACAAATTCATGTGTATCAGTAATGGAAGGTTCAGAAGCAAAAGTTATTCCAAATCTTGATGGAAATAGAACTACACCATCAGTTGTGGCTTTTAAAGACGATGAAATTCAAGTAGGTGAAGTAGCAAAACGTCAAGTTATAACTAATCCTAATACTGTATATTCAATAAAGAGAAAAATGGGAACAAATGAAAAAGTAAAAGTTAATAATAAAAATTATACACCTCAAGAAATTAGCGCAATGATTCTTAGAAATTTAAAAGAATCAGCTGAAGCATATTTAGGCGGCAAAGTTACTGAAGCGGTTATTACTGTTCCAGCATATTTTAACGATGCTCAAAGACAAGCTACTAAAGATGCTGGTAAAATTGCTGGTTTAGAAGTAAAAAGAATTATTAACGAACCAACTGCTGCGGCATTGGCTTATGGTATTGATAAACAAGGCAAAGAACAAACTGTTTTAGTTTATGACTTAGGAGGCGGTACATTTGACGTTTCTATCTTGGAACTAAGCGATGGTACTTTCGAAGTAATATCAACAAGTGGAGATAATCATTTGGGTGGAGATGATTTTGATGCTAAAGTAGTTGATTGGTTAGTTAAAGAATTCAAACAAGAACAAGGTGTTGATATTTCAAAAGACAAAATGGCTTATCAAAGATTAAGAGATGCTGCTGAAAAAGCTAAAAAAGAATTATCAAGTATTACTTCTTCAACTATTTCTTTACCATTTATTTCGATGAATGCTAGTGGACCTATTCATTTAGAAAAAACTTTAACAAGAGCAAAATTTAATGAATTAACATCTGATTTAGTTGAAAGAACTGTAGAACCTGTTAAAAGAGCTTTAAGAGATGCTAAAATGACAGCTAAAGATATTGATGAAGTATTATTAGTTGGTGGTTCTACTAGAACGCCAGCTGTTCAAGATGCTGTAAAGAAAATATTAGGGAAAGAACCTAACCGTTCCATTAACCCTGATGAAGTAGTCGCAATGGGTGCTGCAATCCAAGGTGGAGTTTTACGAGGTGATGTTAAAGATGTATTGTTATTAGATGTTACACCACTTTCTTTAGGAATTGAAACTTTAGGTGGAGTATTTACTAAATTAATCGATAGAAATACAACTATTCCTACATCAAAATCACAAGTGTTCTCAACTGCTGCTGATAATCAACCTGCGGTAGATATTCATGTTTTACAAGGTGAAAGATCAATGGCAAATGATAATAAGACATTAGGACATTTCCAATTAGCTGATATTCCGCCAGCTCCAAGAGGGGTACCGCAAATCGAAGTTAAATTTGATATAGATGCTAATGGTATTGTTAACGTAAGTGCTAAAAACGTAGCTACTGGTAAAGCAAATTCAATCACAATTCAATCTAGTTCAAGTCTTTCAGACGATGAAATTGATCGTTTGGTTAGAGAAGCTGAAGAAAACGCTGAAGCTGACAAAAAGAAAAAAGAAGAAGTTGATACTAGAAACGAAGCTGATCAAATGATATTTATGACTAGAAAAGCAATTACTGATTTAGGGGATAAAGTAACAGAATCAGAGAAAAAAGACGCTGAAACTAAGATTAAAGCAGTTGAAGACGCTTTAAAAACCGATGATTTAGATCGTATCAAAGAAGCAAAAGAAGATTTGGAAAAATCGACACAAGCGTTATCTGAAAGAGTATATAAAGAACAACAATCTGCTCAAAACCAACAATCACAAGATAATTCCAATGACACCGATGACAAAGGACAAGATGATGATGTTTTTGATGCAGATTATAAAGAAGTTTAAAATATGGCATAGTTTTTGCCATAAGCTCGAGGTGGTTTAATGGAAAAACGCGATTATTATGAGGTGCTTGGTGTTTCCAAGTCTGCCTCAGACGATGAAATAAAAAAAGCATATCGAAAATTAGCGAAGAAGTATCATCCAGATGTTTCTACAGAAACTAATGCAGAAGCCAAGTTTAAAGAAGTTCAAGAAGCCTACGATGTTTTGAGTGATCAAACAAAAAGAAGTCAGTATGATCAATTTGGACATCAAGCTGCTAATGGCGGCTTTGGACAGGGTGGATTTGGGAATGCTGGATTTGAAGGATTTGATTTTGGAGATATTTTCAGTGCTTTCTTCGGTGGCGGACAAAGAACTTCGTCATCTCGCGGTGCGAATAGACCACGTAAAGGCTCAGATATTCAAAAGAGGATGTCAATCAGTTTTGAAGAATCTATTTTTGGTAAAACTGAGAAAATTAGAGTTTCAGTTTATGATGAATGTCATGTTTGCCATGGCTTAGGAGCAGAAAGCAAGAAAGACATAAAAGTATGTTCGCAATGTGGTGGCTCCGGGCAAGTGATAATGGAACAACAAACTCTTTTTGGACGCACACAAACAAGAACTACGTGTCCAAACTGTCATGGAACTGGTAAAGAATTTATACATAAGTGTCCAAACTGCCATGGTGAAGGCATTGAAAAAGTTAGTAAAGAAGTTGAAATTAAAGTTCCAAAAGGTATTGAAACAGGCCAACAATACGTTTAGAAGGATTTGGCAATAAAGGAAGCAACGGCGGTCCAAATGGAGATTTATATATTGTGTTTGAAGTAAGGCCTTCAGATAAGTACTTTAGAGAAGGTGATGACATTATTGTTAATATACCTTTAACATTTGCTCAAGCTGCTTTAGGCGTTGAATTAAAGGTTGATACAGTTTATGGACCGGTTCTATTAAAAATTCCTGCTGGAACACAATCAGAATCAAAATTTAGAATTAGAGGAAAAGGCGCTCCTAATGTTAGAACTAAACAACTAGGAGATCAACATGTAATTGTTACTGTTGTTACACCTCAAAAACTAAATTCACAACAGAAAAAAATCCTTGAAGAATTATTAAGGGTAGAAGATGAAGCGGCTCCTCAGAAAAATTGGTGGGATCGTTTTAAATCAAATTTTAATCGTTCATAAAATGAGTAAGACAGTCATAAACGGCTGTCTTTTTTTATGAAAAAAGTTAATATTTTAAAAAAAATAATTATTTTCAAAATAGCTATTTACAATTAGATATATAATGAGATATAATATAAGATAATTATATATAATATATATATGTGTAAAAAGATAATACATAAAAAGGTTATATATAAATATAACAGCTTAAGGGGGTGTGATAATGACTAACTCTGGGGAATATGTAAGAGGTTTTACCGATTTTATTATTCTTTCAATTTTATCTAAATTTGATAGTTATGGATATGAAATGACAAGAATTATCGAATCAGTTAGTGAGAAAAATATTCAGTTAAATGAAGCTACATTGTATATTGCGTTAAAAAGATTGCTTAAAGATGGAATGATTTCTTCATATACTGGAAAAAATAAAAAAGGCATGGGCAGACGCTATTATCAAATTACTCCAAAAGGTAAAAAAGCAATTAAGGTTTTCAGAAAAGATTGGATCATGATTGAAAATACTCTTTCATCTCTTGTTGGTGGAAACTTTGAATATTATAGGGAAAGTTAGGAAGTGATATTATGAACATATTTGACATAGTTCCAAAGCAGTTTTTCAGTCTTCTATCTAGCAAAAATAATCGAATTTATGTTTCTTGTATTCTAGAACTTTTTAAAGTGTATGAACAAGGATCAATTCTAGGTTTAGATAAAAATATAGCAAAACAAGCAATAGTTGATTATCTTGATATAAATCCACTAGAAGAAGAATTAGAAATAGAGGAAGATGACGAAGAAGATGCACTACTAGATAATCGTGACAGAGCTAATCAAATATTAAGAAGATTAGAAGAGTGTGAATGGATAGATATAGATGTTAATAATGATTATGAAGAAATAATAAATTTTCGTGATTATGCTATTACAGTAATAGAGGCTTTAAAAGAAATATCAAATGATATTTATTATGGCGAAGATAATGAAACCCATGAGTTTAGAGGATATATTTATACTGTTTATTCATTGTTGTCAAATGATCACGGCGAATTCGCTTTAACCATTGATCAAGTTTATAAGAATACGATTGCTTTTGTAAGAGAAATCAGAAAGTTAGATTCACGTTTAAAATACTATATTAAAACAATTGTTGAAAATAGCGAAATTAAGGATTTAATCAATCTGTTAGTAAATTACAAGGTAGAATTAGTAGATAATGCATATCGTCGCTTAAAAACAAGCGATAACATCAATAAATACCGAACAGATATTGTGAAAAAGCTTGAAGAATATCAACAAAATCCATCTATAATGGAGTTGATATCAAAAGAATACTTATCAAAAAATCACAATGATCCTGAAATTGCTATGATAAAAGCAAATAAAAAAATAGACGATATTATTGATATTTATAATTCGATTTCATATATTATTGATGAAATTGATAACAAGAATAAAATCTACGTAAATACAACAATAGCTAAAATTAAATTTTTACTATCTGATGATGAAAATGTTATTAGTAAATTAAGTAGAATATTAAATTATACTGGTACAAATATTAGAAAGAATCGTACTAGAAAAGTTATGGATGAAATCGCACCATTATTTACTATTAATTCTTATCAACAACTTTCATCAAAATCTATTTATACACCAAGAGGTATTTACAAACACGCTGAAGCTCAATATTTAGTTGAAAACAATGGAGCTCCAGATCGAAGCTTACAAGAAGATTTTTATAGTGAGTTTGAAACAGCTTATTCAGAAGATGTTATTGCAAAATATCTTAAAACATACTTCAGACATAATAAATCAATAAAAGCTTCAGAAATAATGAGAGATGACATGAGTGATGAATCTATAATTAGATTATTATATATACTTGTTTATGCAGGAGAAGAATTAGATTATTCAGTAAATCCTTTATTTGAAAAAATAAAAAATAAACGATTTGATCTTGATGATTTTGAAATAATTAGGGGGTACCAAGGATGATATTGGAAAAATATGATGAATTAAATCAAGGGCAGAAGCAATTGTTCGCTAAAACTTGCCTCAAGTTGTTACAAAACAGTTTTATAGCTCGAGATAAAGAAGACAACAAAGAAATGTATTATTTCTTGCTAAGCTTCAAGAATTATTTTGATGAATATTTTAATGTTATGGATTTTGAAGTAGTTCTTGATCGTGAATTAGGCGCTATACAACTCATAAATAATGAAGGAAGTAATTTAATTCGCTTGAAAAAGGATGAAACTCTATTACTCTTGATTTTAAGAATTCTTTATCACCAACACCTAGTAAGAACATCAGTCAATGATAATATTGTTGTAAGAGTAGATGAAATCCATCAATATTATGATTCTCTAGAACTAAAGAAGAAAATAAACAAAACAGATTTAGTAAAAATTTTAAGAACGTATAGAAGACTAAACATTATTGAACCATTAGGAGACATAACAAAAGCAAACACAAGAATTGTTATATATCCAACAATTCTCTTAGCTATTAATACTCAAGCGATAAATGATGTTTACAATCTAATTTCTAACATTGAAGATAAGTTTGAAGGTGAAGAAAATGAAGAAACTGACTAAAGTAAGATTAATAAACTGGCACTTTTTTGCTAACGAAACTCTTCATATTAAAAATAATACCCTTATTACAGGACAAAATGCTACTGGAAAATCTACGATTGTTGATGCAATTGCATTTGTTCTCACAGCGGGAGATCAAATATTTAATATTGCAGCTAACGAAAAAAGCAAGAGAGATTTACGTAGTTATGTAAAGTGCAAAATCGGAACTGATAATCAAGAATACTTAAGAGACTCAGACACCACAGGACATGTCGCTTTAGAGTTTTATGATGAAAAAAAGGATAAATATTTTACAATAGGGACAGTCATTGATGTATTCGGTGAAATTCTTCAACCTAAAGTGATATTTTATGAGTGTGATGATAAACTTGAAGAATCTTTGTTTATAGATGAAGAAGGAAAGATTCTTACTACAGTAAACTTTAAGAAGAATAAAAAAGCTAAAAAAATATATTTAACTAGAAGAGAAGCAAAACTAGCTTTTAGATCTGTATTTGGTTCAGTAAACGAAAACTATTTTTCACTTTTACCTAAAGCTTTAGCTTTTAAGCCGATTCCTGATGTAAAAGACTTTATTTACCGATATTTACTTGAAGAGAAGGAACTAGATGTTGAACCGATTAAAGAATCTATTCATGCTTATAGAGACTTAGAAGCTACTTTGAAAATTATCAAACAAAAAGTAAATGATTTAGAAGGAATCAAACATATTTATGAAGAAATAAAGAATAATCAAGATCAAAAAAGATTTTATGAATACTTCTTAAAATTATTAGAGGTTGAGTCATTTAAAAACAAAATTGATCAAATAAATAAAAGACAAGAAAAAAATACGATTGCAAAAGAGCAAAATCAAATATTAATTAACGAAATAAACTCTCAACTTGATATATTAGACGAAAGATC
The DNA here is from genome assembly GCA_041672325.1 of Candidatus Izemoplasmatales bacterium. GTDB lineage: Bacteria > Bacillota_I > Bacilli_A > Izemoplasmatales > Hujiaoplasmataceae > UBA2289. The sequence goes on along the minus strand of JBAYZV010000003.1, from coordinate 2,657 downwards.
TCGTGAAATATATTCAATGTTAAAAAACAATGATAGTTTTAAAGCAACAGAAATCTATGATAAAGAAATATCAGAGTTAGCTAAGAAGATAGATGAACAAGTTGAACTAAGAAACTATGCGACAACAAAAGTCAAAAAAATGAAACAAATAATTAACGAGCTAAAAAGTGAATTTAATAATAAAATATATAATGAATTAGAAAAAATTGATTTAGATAAAATAGATGACATAAATTATGAAGAGAAAAAACTTAAACTAATAACACTGAACAAGAATATAAAAGAAATAGAAGATGCAAATAAAGTAAATTTAGGTAGATTTCAACAAAAACGCGATGATATAGTAAAAGAAATCAACGAAGTATATTTAACGCTTAAAGATTTAGAAAACAATCAATTACGTTATAATCCAATGATTAAAAGACTTCAAAGTAAAATAGAAGAAGGAGTATTAAAACGTTATGGAAAAGATATCAAGGTACATATTCTATGCGAATTATTAGAAATTACCGATATTGATTGGGCAAACACAATTGAAGATTACTTGGGACAACAACGTTTTAATTTAATTGTTGAACCACGTTATTTTGATGAAGCTTTAAATGTATATAATCAAATTAAAGACACTATGAATATTTATAGTATTGGATTAGTAAATACAAAGAAAATCCAACATTTCACTAATTACAGAGAAAATTCATTAGCTTCAATAATAACATCTGATAATATAGATGCAGAACATTATATAAACATGATTTGTGGTAACTTAATTATGGTTGATGATGTTGTTGATCTAGAAAAATATCCTCAAGCTATTACACAAAGTGGTATGGTTTATAGATCATATACTGTTAGGTCTTTGTATAACAAAACTGAAAAACCATTTATTGGGAAAAAAGCAAAATCATCACAATTAGAAAACTGGCGTCAAAAAGCAAAAGAATTAAAAGATCAACATCAAGAAATTACTGATAAAATTCAATTAGTAGCTGAAGAAAACAATGCATTAACTTCATTAAACCTTGATGGATTCATAAATATGTTGAAAACTTATTATTCTCTTGATTCTCTAAAAGAAAAAAGAAAAGCACTAGTTTTAAAGAAAAAGAACGTTCCTCAAGCAGACTTAAGTCAGCTTAGAGCTGAATATGAAGAAGTCAAAGAAGAAATCAGAAGTTATAATGCTAATCGCCAAAAAGCTTTCCAAAAACAAGGGAAAATAGAGAGTGATGAATTAAAGTCTCATGAAGAATTACTAGAACTAGAGAATTCAATTAGAACAATTCAAAAAGAATTAGATAATAATGATAATCTAGTGATAAAGAAAGATGCTCAAGATTTATATAATATGGAATTAAAGAAAATTGGTAATATTAATACTATCTTTGAAGACTATCAATTAAAAATTCAATCAGAACTTAATAATATTAATAATCTTGAAGATTCATTAAAGAATCAACAAATCCGTTATACTACGAAATATAATTTAAGTTATAAATATGGGTTTGATTATATGCAAGAATATCTTGATGAGTTGGATAAGTTAATCAAGTCTGAGTTAGTAAAATATGAAACAAAAGTTAGAGAAGCACGTGAAACAGCTGAAAAATTGTTTAAAGAAGATTTCATCGCAAAATTAAGAAATTATATTGTTTCAGCACAGGAAGAAATTTCTAAGATTAATGAAACACTGACTAATATTCATTTCGGCGAAGATACATATGAATTCATCTTCCCTAAGTCCAAAGAATATGGTGAGTATTACGATATGGTTCTCAGTGATGAATCTATGAAAACTGGTGAAGAAATATTTAACTATGATTTTGAAATGAAGTATCAAAGACAACTTGAAGAATTGTTTATAAATCTTGCCTCTGAAGATTTAAATTCACAAGGATCAGTAAATAAATTCACCGATTATCGTACATACATGGATTATGATATTGCTATTTCGAACGTTGCTGGAGAGAGATATTTATATTCAAAGGTATTTAAAGAAAAAAGTGGTGGAGAAACTCAGGTTCCTTTCTATGTAGCTACATTAGCTTCATTTGTTAGAGTGTTTGAACAAGCAGCTAGGGGCATCAATAATGATTCTATTGGTTTAGTATTGTTTGATGAAGTGTTTGATAAAATGGATACTTCAAGAATAAAGGCAATGATGAAATTTATTAGACAACTTCCGGTTCAAATCTTGTTAGCTACACCACCTCAAAAAATGGAAGTTTTATCAAAATATACTGATACAACAATCGTTACACTTAGAGATGGTAAAAATGCAAGAGCTTATGAAGTTTTAAAATCAGATTTATAAATATTTAAAAAACAACTGAATTAATCAGTTGTTTTTTATAGTAAAATATAGCTTTTATGTTATGATATTTATGGTGATAATATGCAAAGATATTTTATAGATAAGAATGATATAAACGAATTTAAAATAACAATTACTAATCAAGATGTACATCACATGAAAGATGTGATGCGTTTTAAAGTGAATGATAAGGTTATTATTAACACATATGATGGTTTGGTATATTTAGCTAACATTACAACTATTGATAAAAAAAGTGTTAGTTTAGAATTGATTGAAGAGATTGAATCTAAGTATCAGCCATTGCCTCTTGATTTAGGTGTTAGTTTGATAAAAAAGATAA
>JBAYZV010000002.1:0-38472 GCA_041672325.1 Candidatus Izemoplasmatales bacterium | reverse complement strand
GTATGATAAATCAATTGAAATTATCGATGATAATACATACGTTGTAGATGGATTAATACAAATACAAGATTTAAATAGATACTTTAAGATAAATATTAATGAAGAAGCAGAAACACTAAGTGGAGTAATAATAGAACGTTTAGGCTATATTCCTCAAAATAAAGTTGATAAAGAATTTAGTATTGAAGGTTTAATAATAAAGGTTCAATCAATAAAGAATAATCATATTGATAAAGTAATAATAAAAAAAGAAACGTCTTAACTTTAAAGCTAAGACGTTTCTTTTTTACTTATGTTTTACTACAGAGTATTTCTTCTTTCCTTTTCTAATGATTGTATATAAATTAAATAATGCAGTTTCTTTACTAACTTGATAATCTAAATTATTTTCTTTATTCCCATTAACTGCAATTGCATTACTAGTTATTAACTCTCTTGCTTGTCTTTTCGAACTCGCTAATTTTAACTGGATTAAACAATCAACTAGAGATAAAACTTCATTAGTTTCAATCGAATCAAGATTTGAAAAACCCATTTCTATTTCTTCTAAATCAAGGTTACTAATATCACCGCTAAACAGCGCATCAGTGACTTTTAAAGCTTTCTTTAATTCATTTTCTCCATGCACAATTTTTGTTATTTCTTCAGCAAGCGTTTTTTGAGCTAAACGTTTTTCAGGTTCTTCATTTAACGATGCTTCTAATGCTTCAATTTCTGCTTTTGATAAAAATGTAAATTGTTTTAAACGTGTTATTACATCTTGATCAGCTGTGTTAATCCAATATTGATAAAACTCATAAACTGAAGTCTTATTCTTATCTAACCAAACTGCTCCTGATTCTGTTTTTCCAAACTTTGTACCATCTGCTTTTGTAACTAAAGGAAATGTTATACCATATACCTTAGCTTCAATTGTATGTATTTTTCGAATCAATTCCATACCAGCTGTTATATTACCCCATTGGTCTTGTCCACCAATCTGTAACACACAATTATAATTACGGTAAAGATGTTCAAAATCCCAAGCTTGAATTATTTGATAAGAAAATTCTGTAAATGATATTCCGTTCTCAATCCTTGATTTAACAGAGTCTTTACTCATCATATACGCAACATTAAAATGCTTTCCAATGTCTCTTAAAAACTCGATAGCATTTAAAGATGACAACCAATCATAATTATTTACAATTGTAGCTTCGGGTAGTATATGTTTAGCTTGTTTCGCTATTCCTTCAGCGTTTTTTAATGAATCCGCAATGCTTAACAATTTTCTTTCTTGACTTTTAAAACTAGGGTCCCCGATAAGTCCGGTTCCTCCGCCAATAACTAAAATAGGCTTATGGCCATAATCTTCTAATCTTTTTGCTACTAAATAAGCTAAAAGATGTCCTATATGTAAACTATCAGCTGTTGGATCAGCTCCCATATAAAAAGTTAATTTCTCGTTATTTAGTTTTTCTGTTAATTCTTCATCGGTTTGTTGGTACAACAAACCTCTCCATTTTAAATCATCATATAAATTCATTACAAATATCCTCCTCAAAATAAAAATCGCCCTTAATAAAGGACGATTAAATTACCGCGGTACCACCTTACTTCACTTTTTTATAAGTGCTCTTACAAAGATAACGGATTTACCGTGCTATAACAGCAAAGCTCCAGAGTGTAGTGAATAATCATTACAGGCTAGTTTACACCTTCCACTAGCTCTCTAAAACTATAAATTAATTATTCTTTCTCATTCACAGCCTATTTAGTTGTCTCTCTTAAAATTATATTATGTGGTAACTCATTGAATTTTTCATCAATAATTTGTCCATCTATTTCTAATTTTAAAAGATGCATTGCTTTTACACCAATATCAATAATTGGAATATCTATACAAGATAATCTAGGTCTTGATAACGATGCGTATTTAGTGTTTTGAAATCCAAAAACAGATATATCTTCTGGTATTCTAATTCCTTTTTCTATCATTGAATTAATAAACGAAACAGCAATTGAATCTCTAACAGCTACTACACCATCAATTTCTTTGCCTTTTTCTTTGTATAACTCATTAAAATGTATAGTATTAACAACAATATCTCCACTTGTTCTAAAAATATTCATTGGTAACTTAGCTTCTTCCATTGCTTTTTGATAACCAGCTTCTTTTAAATCATTAACCATATACTTTCTAGCTGTGGTTAACATATAGATTTTTTTTCTACCTTCATCAATTAATTTTTTAGTTATTTCATAACCAGCTTTATAATAATCAATTGATACAGTAGTTAAAAAATCATCATATGGATAAACAGTATTAGCCAAAATAACTGGAATGCCATACTCTTCTTTAATCAAGGTTAAAGCTTTATATTGTTGTTCATTAATTTCATCATTCATGTACAAAATTCCATCTGCTTGAGAAGCAACAACTTCCTGTAACATCTCAATTTCATCTTCATATTTATCCTTTAGAACATAAAGAATTAGAGTATAGTTGTATTTTTTTGCTTCAATAGCTATACCATTAACCATTTCTGCAACTGATGATCTTGACATATCAGGAACTATTATAGCCACAGAAGTTGATTTTCTACTAGCAAGACCTTTTGCAAAAGCATTTGGTTTATACCCAAGTTCTTTAATGATTTCCAAGACTCTTTGCCTTGTTTCTGGTTTCACTTTTTCTGGATTATTCAAAGTTCTAGAAACCGTAGCTAAAGAAACCCCTGCTTTAATTGCTACATTATATATGGTAGCTTTGCTCATAATTAAAATCCCCTCCCTATAATAAGGTATTAATTGAATATATTTTTACACATATTTCATACTTATCAATTGATTTATGAAAAATTTTCATAAATCATTAAAAAACATCCAAATAAAAAAGATGAGGTTTCTCTCACCTTTTTTTTGCAAACTATCTTCTTTCTTTGATTCTTGATTGTTTAGCAGATAAACCGCGAATGTATCCAAGATGTGCTCTTCTGACTTTACCACGACGTTTTACATTGATTTTATCAATGACCGGTGAATGAACAAGAAATGTTTTTTCAACACCTACTCCGTAAGAAATCTTTCTAACTGTGAAAGTTTCACTTACTCCTCCACCTTGTCTTTTAATGCAAAGACCTTCAAATATTTGGATTCTTTCTCTGTTACCTTCCTTAATTTTGATACCAACTTCTACAGTATCTCCAGGTCGGAATTCTGGGATGTCATTTCTAATAAACTCTTGAGTGACATCTTTAATTAATTGCTGCGACATTTTGGTCAACTCCTTCTTTAATTAGCCAGTTGTTCATAGTATTCCAGCGGAACAAGGGCAAGATATATTCTATTCAGCGATATGTATTATATCATACACTTACGGTTAAAGCAAATATTTTTTATCATCAAATTATTTGTTTTTTAATAAATCTGGTCTTCTTTCAAAAGTCTTTTTTTCCTGCATTTCTTTACGCCATTTTTCGATTTTAGCGTGATTGCCTGATAATAACACATCAGGAACAGTTAAACCCTTAAATTCGCGAGGTTTTGTATATTGAGGATAATCAAGTAGATTGTCATAAAACGAATCCTTTTCAAATGATTCTTGTGACCCTAGAACTCCCGGAACCATCCTTACTATTGCATCAATCATAGCTATAGCTGCTATTTCGCCACCAGTCATAACAAAATCGCCAAGTGATAACTCTTCATCTATATATTCTGTTACTCTTTCATCAAATCCTTCATAATGCCCACATATAAAAACGATATCTTTTTTCTCTAATAAAGTTTTTGCTTTTTCTTGATTAAATGTTGAACCTTGTGGTGATAATAATATTTTATATGGGGTACCTTTTAATGATTCTAGCGCTAAATATATAGGTTCAACTGATAATATCATTCCGCTTCCACCACCATATGGCGTATCATCTACAGTTTTATGTTTATTCGTTGAAAAATCCCTGAAGTTTATTATATTGAATTCTACCAATTTATTATCTTTCGCTCTTTTAAGTATTGAACTATTTATTATCGGTTCTATCATTTCTGGAAAAAGAGTTAAAATCGTAATTTTTATAGTAATCCCTCCATATCAATCAAAATTATTTGTTCATCATCTTGATTTTCGATGAACTCATCTCTAAAAGGAACAAATTTATCTCCACTGTTTGTTTCTATTACCAAATAATCTCCTTGTGGATAAGTTATTACATCCTTGACAACACCTTTAAATTGATTAAACTGATAAATCTTCAAACCAATAAGATCTTCTATAAAAAACTCATTATGAGACAAAACAATATCTTGGTTTTCATCAGAATATAGATCATGTCCAACAAATTTTGTAACTTCATTAATGTTATCGTATCCTTCAAACGTCAATATATCGTTGTTTTTAATAACACGATAACTTGATATTTTTAAAGATCTGTATTCTTCGTTTTCAAGGATATACAAACTGTTTCCAACTTTGAATCTTTCTTCTTGCATATTGGTCAATGATTTAACCTTAACTTCGCCTTTAATTCCTCTTGTTGTAACAATTTTAGCAATCTTAATTAAATTCATAATACACCTCACATCTTTACGTACTTATATTATAACATTTCTTAATATTTTTTATATAAAAAAGAAGGATTTCTCCTTCTCTATAAGCCAACTGATATTTCACCAGCTTTTTTCAAAACAATTTTAGTAATGATTGGGCCAGATAACTCATAAATAACTGTCGCTGATAAAACTATAGCTCTGATTTGCATACCTAATTCGGGGTTTAACGCAGTAGTAGCTATTAAACTCAACCCGATAGCAACCCCAGCTTGCGGAATTAAAGCAAAACCTAGATAACGTCTTGTATTTTCATCACTTTTTGTTATTCTCGCTCCAAGATAAGCACCAAAGACTTTACCAGCAATACGGAATATGATATATATTATCCCTAACAAACCTACACTAACAAGTACAGATAGTTTCAGTTCTACACCGCTTAAAACGAAAAACATTACATATACAGGCGGTGTAAAAAAATAGATAAGTTCGTTAACTTTTTCTTCTTTACTAGATACATTTGTAAATATAAAACCAGCAACCATAGCTGCTAAAATTGAAGATCCGCCCCACGCATCAGCCAAATAAACAGTAAGGATTATTGATGCAACAGTGAGAGAAATTCTGTTTCCCCTCCCAGTAAACCAAAGGCAACCGAAAACAAGGATTAATCCAATCAAACTTCCTATTCCAACTGAAATTAGGATTTCAAAAATTGGCTGCATTATTTGTAAAAAGATTGTTGAACTTACTTTAGCAGGGTCTAATGCATTTGCAATAGCGACACAAATACCAAACAATAATACTGCAACTGAATCATCTATAGCAACAACACTAAGTAAAGTATCTGTTAGTGTCCCTTTAGCTTTATACTGCCTAATAACCATCAGTGTAGCTGCAGGGGCTGTAGCCGCTGCGATAGCAGCCAGTACTAAAGCAAATCTAATATTTTGTACATTAAATTGATTTATTATTAAAAAATAAATTATTAAGGCTAAAAAAACAAAAATAACCGCTAAAAAAGATTCTAAAAAAGCAATTATTATTGGTTTTACCCCGACTTTTTTAAAATATTTAATTTTTAGTTCATTCCCGATTGTAAACGCAATAAACCCTAAAGCTACCACCGAAACAATTTCCAATCCTGGCAGAGCTTCTTCTTTAATTATATTTAGAATAGAAGGCCCAATTAGAAGACCCCCAATAAGATACCCTGTTACATTTGGCAACTTGATTAATTTTGCTACTTTTCCAAAAAGAAGGCCGGTGGCGATTATAATGGCTGTGTATAATAATATAGAAAGATCCATACTATAGTTTCAAACCTACTATATCTTCAATTGGGACAGTAAAAACTATACCCGAATCTGGTTTTTCTAAGTTGCCGCATACATTGTCTATCACTTTATAAACAGTTTTAACTTGCTCATCAGGTAAAGCAATCAAAATTACATTTGATTCAGCTCTTTGATTATCAAATAAATATTTCAAGGATCCGAACATATGTAAGTCATCATTTTTTGCCAGTGTTCTAGCCATACCCGTTGCGCTTATTATTGTTGCGCCTTTAACTCCATTTGCATTTAACTCACTTAAAAATTCTTCTAAAACTTTTGTTTGAGTCATTACATATATTACTAATTTCATAAACACATCTCCTTATTCGCCTTTATCGATTATACTCTTTTAAACTTAATAGTCAAGTTTTTTTATGACAGAATAATAGGAATATTTCAAATCTTTTTGCCCAGTGTTTTTCAGAATGAGTTGCACCCTCATCTACTATTCGCAAAACGTCCATCTTAGGGATTTTGTTGATAATATAGTCATGAAATTCTTTATCATCGTCATAATATATTTTGCTAAAAAATCCGTTTTCATTTGTACCAATATCATGATAAATGTACAATCGATTATTTATGTTGGTTTTGTTTAAATAATCATATAACCCTTTTTTCACTATGTATAAAGCAGGAGAAAATGCACCTATGCATGAAAAATACATTTGATACTTTATTCCTAAATATAAACTAATATTTCCTCCACATGAGCTCCCAGCGATATAAGTGTTTTCTCTATTCTTTTTAGTTCGAAATTCACTATCAATCATTGGTTTCAATTCCTCGACAATGAACTTACCATATTTATCCGCTTCAGGATGAATATCATTGACATTTAAGCGTTTTAATCTTTTCTTCGCTGAATTATTAAGGTAATTGGAGTATTCCATAAGTCTATATTTATTATCAGAATCAATTCCAACGATAATAATCCCATTTATTAAATTATACATTTTATCAATTGTTTTAAGTACTTCCCAAGAATAATTACTATAAGGAGATTCATTAACCAGATATTGTCCATCGTGCATATATAAAACCGGGTATGAACTTATTTCCTTGTTATAATTCATAGGGAGAATTATCCTAATTGTTTTGTTTCTTTTCAAGTTGTTGCTATATAATTGCTTTATTATGACCCGTTCCATAAATCCCTCTTATAATAAATTATACTATAAATACAAAAAAACAAGAGAAATTTATAAGAAAATAAGTTATAATGATTTTTAAGCGAGGTATAAAATGAAAAGAATTTTAAAGATAGTTATAATTACTGTTGTTATTATCATCACTTTGGGAATAGGTTTCATTGCCACTTTACAAATTTTCGAATTCAAACCTGAAGATGTTACAGTTTTATCAATAACTGATAACCCCATTAACTCTAATGATAACTATATAGATAAAAACAATAGTTTAACAATTTTAACTTTTAATATTGGTTATGCTTCTTTAAGCGAAACTGAAGATTTTGTCATGGATGGTGGTCAAAAAGCAAAAATGGATTCATCAGATGAGGTAGAAAATAATTTAGATGGAATATCTTCTATACTTGCAAACAACCCAGCGGATTTTTATCTCCTTCAAGAAGTCGATGTTGATAGTAATCGTTCATACAATATCAATCAATTATCCTATTTTCAAGATAAACTGGATGGTAGTTCAGTATTAGCTTATAATTACCGCTGTATTTTTGTACCATTCCCTTTTAATTTTTCTCAAATGATGGGTAAAGTCAACTCTGGTATAGTTACATTTAGTAATTTTTATGCTGAATCAGCTGAAAGACATCAACTTCCAGGAAGTTTCTCTTGGCCAGTAAGTCTGGCAAATCTTAAAAGAGCTATGCTAATAACTAGATATCCGATTCAAAACTCGGATAAATATTTTGTTGTTATCAACGTTCATTTATCTGCCTATGATGATGGAACCATGAGATTACAAGAAATGGAAGCTTTAAAAAATATTATGAAAAACGAATTTGATGCTGGTAATTATGTTTTAGTGGGTGGTGATTTTAACCAAACATTTCCAGAAGCTGTTAACAAAGTTGAAGACAGTTATGAATACTATTATGATCTAAAAGATGAAAATTTTTGGCAAGCATTCCCAATGGAAGAAGACTGGTTTATAAATAATTCTTTTAGTTTTGGAGTCGATAAAAATACTCCTACTTGCCGTTTGTTACACCAACCTTATGATACAATCGATTCATCTAATAACCAATATTACGTAATAGATGGTTTTATTGTTTCTAATAATCTATCGATTGAATTAACAACCACACTGAATGAGGGATTTGTATATAGCGATCATAACCCTGTTAAAATTACTTTGTACTTCTCTTAGATGTTTTAAAGAAATTTTTTGTGCTATCAAGCAATATCCGTAGTCTATATGCTATAATATATAGTAATAAAATCTATATTGAGAGGCTAAGATGAAGAAAATATTTAATGTTTTTTGGAGAAATGTATTTTTTACAATCAAACATTACGGTTGGCTATCTTTAGTAATTATACCAGTTCTTCTTCTAGTGAATTGGACTTTTTTCTCGGTTCTCAATTCGGAGAAAGCAACTTTAAAATCTCAACAAATATCTTTAGCTAATGAAGAAGTTAATATTATTGATTTTATTATTTCAAATACAATAAATAATAGTTTTAACGATATTTCTGTCATGATTGATTCTGATGAAATGAGCATGTATTTAGAAAACAAAAATGAAACTAACCTTTCTGAGTTAAAGCAATTATTATATAGAATCATTAGTAACAAACCTCAGTTTTCCGGTGTAGAATTTTTAGATTTAACTGGCCAACAAATAATTTGGTTGAACCGTGTCGATGAAAACCTAGAAATTCTCAATCAAGATTTCTACGTAAATAGATCTAATAAAGAGTATTTTCCAATAATTCAAGATTTAAACAAAGATCAAATGTATATAGTTCCTATTTATCTGTTAAAAGATAATGTTTCAGGAACCGAAATTAATAAACCAGTTACCAGTTTAGTCATGGCTATTTTTGATGATTCCAACCAAAAAAAAGGGTATTTAGTACTAAACTACAATGCAAATCATTTATTAGCCGTCTTTAATGAATATGTTGGATCAGAATCACCACATATCGAATTAGGAATTATTAATGGTGAATCTATTTGGGGTTTAACCCCTGGATTTGATGATATATTTGGTGTGAATGAAGATGAAATTGATGATTATTTTGATTTGCTAGAGGCTAATGCCGAATCAATCATTAGAAATTATGTGAACTTAACTAGTGTATCTGATAATGAAATCATTAATGACGAACATTTCTTCCGAATTTTCGCATCCATTGATTTTCAAGCTGTCTATAACGAATTTGGTGGTTTATTTGTTAAACATCCATTTATAATAGTTTTTGTAGATTTAAGCCTTCTTGTTTTGTTCTTCTTTTTCGCTTCAATTTTAAAGAGTAAAGATGATGACCGAATTTTGTTAAATGCAAATATGTATTTGTCAGATAAAAACGTTGATGGAGTTATGATTACAAACTCTAGAGGAGAGATAACATACACTAATCAATCTTTCGAAGATATTTTCGGATATAAATTAGATAAAATAAAAAACAAAAAACCAGATAACATCTTAGGCAATTTAAATTTTGGTATTAAAGATACGGTTATAAAATCAAAACAGATTCTTGAAGACAATATTTGGAATTTAAGCAATAATAACATAATAATACTTAAGCATATAAGAATTAAACCTGAATTAAATCGAAATGGAGATATAAAGCATCTACTAGCAATCTATTCCACCCCCAAAATAGAGATTGAATCCCTTACTTTTATCTCGGATATCGAAACAGCAAAAACTTACGAACTCCTTGCAAAACCTTTTAAAAATGAAGAGTTTAAATATAATAATTCATGCATAATGATAATTCGTACTTTTAATGAAAAAAGCAATAAACTATATGATAGCACTAATAATATAAATCTAAATCCTTATGCTTTCGCAAATTATTTAAGCAGACACTTAGGTACTAATTATATGTTTGCTGTACCTAAAGAAAACTATTTAATGATTTATGCTTCTTTAGAAGAAATCAATTTAAAGTTACAAGAAGTAGTAGACTTAATTGATAACTTAATTGATAAATATAAACACGAACCAAATATTAATAATGATTTAGAGTATTTTTTTGGTATTGCTTTAGCAGATGAAAAAACTACTAGTATAAATAAGTTGATTGAAAATGCATTTGTTGCATTAACAATGGTTAAGAATAGTAAGAATGTTAAACATTTAATTTACACTCCAGATATTAGAAATATCATAAAAAGAGAAAAAACAATTTATTCACAGCTTGATAACGGATTTAGTTTTAATGAGTTCTATTTACATTATCAAATTCAAAAGAATATCCTAAATAATACTTATAATGGTGTTGAAGCACTTTTAAGATGGAATAATTCTAAACTTGGAAATATACCACCGGCAGAGTTTATTGGGTTAATTGAAAACAGCTTTTACATTAATCGTTTAAGTTTAATGGTTATAAATAAAGTGATTGATGACTTCACACCATATATAAAATATCTCAATCCAAATTTCAAAATTTCAATTAACTTAACATATTTCGACTTTTTCAATGATTATATAATCCATGGACTACTTGATGCTATTGATAAAAGTCAAATACCATCTAGTAATTTCTGTTTTGAAATCACAGAAAGTGGATATCTAGAAAACAAACAAAAAACTAACGTAATTATTGACTACCTACACTCTAAAGGTATTATTATAGCTATTGATGATTTTGGAACCGGATTTTCATCTTTAGAAGTTCTTAAAAATATAAGAGCTGATAAAATTAAGATTGACAGAACCTTCATAAAAGACTACCCTGATAACGATAATGGAGAATTTTTCGAAACAATAGTAAAACTAATTAAATCTATGAACTTGGATGTCTTAGTAGAAGGTACAGAAACAAAAGAACAAGTTGACCTTTGTTTTAAAAATGGATGTGATGAAATCCAAGGTTATTTCATATCAAAACCAATTGAAATTAAAGAACTAATAAAACAATTTATAAATAAAAATTTGGACTCCTAAATGAGTCCAAATTTTTTGTTTTTATGTTATTTACTTCTTTTCTTTTTTAAAGCACATGAACCAATCTAAGCAATAAATGTCATTATCTTTTGATTCCATTCTTTCCTTAGCTGTGCCACATGAACCTGGTGTTGGAACGATAACATCGTCTCCAGGGCGCCAATCCGCAGGAGTAGCTACTCCGTCTTTATCAGCTTTTTGAAGAGCTAGAATAATACGTTTAATTTCATCAAAGTTTCTTCCCATTGAAAGCGGATAATAGAGAATTGTTCTGATAAAACCTTTTGGATCAACTACAAATACAGCTCTAACTGCTTGAGTTGTACTTTGATTTGGTTGAATCATACCATATTTTCTCGCAACATCCATCTTAATGTCTTCAATTAAAGGAAATTTTACTTCTAGATTCTTCATGCCTTTCCATTCTAATTCTTGAATCTTTCTCAGCCATGCAATGTGAGCATATAAAGAATCAACAGATAAACCAACTAATTGTGTATTCAATTCTTCAAACTCATCAATCATATTTGCAAACGTCATGAATTCTGTAGTACAAACTGGTGTAAAATCAGCTGGATGAGAAAACAGAATAACCCATTTTCCATCGTAATCCTCAGGGAAATTGATTGTACCTTGTGTTGTTACAGCAGTAAAACTTGGAGCTTTTTCGCCGATTAAAGGCATTGAATAAACTTCTTTTTTAATTTCTTCCATTTTTTCCTCCTATAATTATTTATTAATAAAATTATAACATTCTATTTTAATTATATCTAATGAAATGCTCCATTGAATTAGTCGTTAATGGCCTTCGCAAGTATCATCAGTGGAAACTAATGTATTTTTTAAATATTCTTTTAAGATTTGTTGTAAACTACCTTTAACACCTCTTACAGCTTCAATTCCTAGTTCTTCAAGTTTATCTACTGCAAGTGACCCAATGTTTCCGGTAATAAGACTATCAATTCCATTATCTTTTAAAAATTTTGGTAATAATCCTTTTTGATGTGGCGGATTAATTATCTTTTCTTCAGACTCTACAATATTATTACTAATATTATAAACCTGAAAATAATCACAATGTCCAAAATGTTCTGCAATTTCATTATTTTTAACTGCTATCGCTAACCGCATAATTTAAAATTCTCCTTTTTGTTAAAAATCTCTTCCTCTTCTTCTAATTCTTAATGGTTCTAAACATGTTTCGCAATCATCTTCGCACAGTTCGTATTCTCCCCCTTCAATAACGATAATCTTACCATCAATTATTGAGGATGCTATCTTCTTTCGAGCATCGTTATAAATTCTTTGAACTGTCGTTCTAGCTACTTTCATTTGATCAGCAGCTTCTTCTTGAGTATAATCTAAATAATCTATTAATCTTACTGTTTCTAATTCATCAATTAACATTGTTATTCGATCTAAACTATTAGCTCTGACACCTTTTGGTCCATACACCAAATGTTTAGGTGTATGACATATGTTTCTTGGTTTTGGTGGCCTAGACATATAATCACTCCTTATCTATATTTTATATTATGTATCGACATATGTCAACTTTAGACAATAACTTCTACTTCACCTGATTTTAAAAGTTTATTTCTAATCTCCTCTACTATTCTATCATAGTATTCTTCAGTTATGATAAATTTTGTTTTTAAGATCAAATATGCTAGAAAAATTAATATGATTGGTAAAATTGTTATTGAAAGTCTTAGCCCTAATTTCATACTAGATGTTGCATTATCTTTAAATGCAAAATCAGCAGCTTCATTTATGAACATGACATCTTTACCAGTTTTTTCATCGACATTGTATTCAACTAATTTTAACGCTTCATAAATTGTTACTTTTCTTTCAGGAGTAATATCTATGTTATCAAGTACAATTATCCCCAATTGTACGTTCTCTTTATATGTTACTTGTTCAGTGATACTCATACTATCAAAATAATTTTTTTGAGCTTCTAATTCTGAAACATTTTGACTTAAAATATATATTCCGAAAACCACAAGCACAAGTGTCATTATCCCTTGTTGGATAGCACTAGCAAGTTTAACCACAAAAGGTCTAAGTGAGAAAAGAATAGCTTCATTTCTTTTCCCCGTCTTATATTCATTATACTCGATTGTGTTTGTCATATTTATAATAATTGTCATATACATTATAGCTTGACCGCCAAAACAAATAGCTCCAAACACACACACAGTAATAATGTTAATTGGAATAAACGATAAATATCCCATTGAAAGAAACATAATATATCCAACAACTATTGAAACAACACTAAACATTAATAATTGGTTTCTTGTAAATCGCTTGGCTAATGGTGCATAAAAGCTTTGGATTAGTATTGTTACTACACCGAATGTTGCTACAAACACTAAAACAAGATTCCCATTATACCCTAATTCGATATAAAAGAAGTTATACCCTAAAGCTACTAGAATTCCACTACCGATTGTATATAATAAAAGAGCTAACGTAACCCATAGTAATTGATCATTATTCTTAATTGAAGAAAACATTTGTTTAATGCTAACTTTTTCGTCATCATTTGGATTAATTTTTTTCGGTTCTTTAACCCCAAAAAGTGTTAAAGCCGTACATATCAAGAAAAACAAAACAAAAGTTATAGAAATAATACGATATCCTTGAACTGCATTACCGACTGTAAAAAACTGTACAATAGCATTCGCAGCAAAAGCACCAACTGCAGCAAAAACTACAACCATAGACGCAATTTGATCTCTTTTCTTCTTCGTACGTGAAAGATTTGGTAATAATGACCAATAAGGAATGTCATTTAATGTCCAAGCTATTTCCCAAACAAAATATATAATTGCAAAAAATATTACAAAGCCTGCTCCTGTCGGTCTCAAGTTAAACATTAACAGAACTGTAATACTTGTTAATACAGCTCCGATAAGAATCCATGGCTTAAACTTTCCAAATTTAGATTTTGTATTTTCAACAATACTTCCCATAATAGGGTCATTAATACCGTCCCAAATACGACCAAAGACTAATATAATTCCTATTGCTGAAAATTGTCCTTCCGTTAACCCTAAACCCGAAAACTGAATATAAGTCATTAAAAAAGTTGCTACAAGAGTATACATCATATCTCTTCCGATACCACTAACACTATAAGTCCATTTATTTCTTTTATAAATCTTCTCTTCTAAAACTTCAATTTCATTCATAAGTGACCCTCCCAATAATCTTTATAGATATAATTATAACAGTTTTTTAAGATTTAAAAACAAATCATTAATAATTTTTTAATAATGTAGTATAATTATTTATTTAGAGGTGAACACTTATGAAACTCATTAAAAATTATAGTGACTTCTTAAAGATAATAGAATCAGAAATAGTGGTTGTTATTGCTAAAACAAAGACTTGTTCAGTATGTAAACCATTAACAACTAAGTTAGAGATTTTCATGGAGGAGTATAAAGATATACCTGTATATCAGTTATATCTAGAAGACGTTGAGATGTTTCAAGGTCAACATCTTGTGTTTACAGTTCCTACTATTTTAATATTTAATCAACAGAAAGAAATACTTAGAGAATCTAGATTTATAGATTTCGATAAAATAAAAAGATTATTTGATTTGTATTTAAGTTAACACTCAATTTTTTTTACAAAAGGAAGGCATATTATGATGCTTAGTCTTGGTTTAATTATTCTTTTAGGATTATCTTTAAATGCAGTAATGTTAAAAATTAGAATACCGAGTTTAATTGCTTATATTATCACCGGTATACTCTTAGGACCATATGTTTTAGATTTAATCAGCCCAGATTTATTAAATATTTCAAGCGATTTAAGGCGAATCGCATTAATTGTTATTCTTTTAAGAGCTGGTTTAACATTAGATATAAAAGATCTTAAAGTTGTTGGAAAAGGAGCGATTTTATTAAGTTTTCTCCCTGCCACTTTAGAAATTATATCTGTTGGTTTTTTATCCCAAATATTCTTCGATATAACGTTAATTGAAGGCTTTATTCTAGGAAGTATCGTAGCTGCTGTTTCTCCTGCAGTTGTTGTCCCAAGAATGATTGCCTTAATAGAAAAGAAAAAAGGAACCAATAAATCTATTCCACAAATGGTTCTTGCCGCAAGCTCTATAGATGATATTTATACAATTGTTATTTTCACTTTATTACTGCAAATATATGAAACCAATGTTGTTAATCTAACAAATGTACTACTTTTCCCTGTATCAATTATATTAGGAGTTATAGTTGGAGTAATTATTGGTTTAGTTTTAGTAGTGCTATTCAAAAAATATCACATGAGAGACACAATTAAAGTATTGATAATATTTGGAGTAGCTTTCATCTTTGATTTTATGGAACAAAGCATTGGCGATGTAGTACCTTTTTCATCTTTATTGGCTGTAATAACCTTAGGCTTAACCATATTAAAAACTTATCCAATACTAGCAAATAGATTAACAAGCAAATTTTCTAAAATATGGGTTTTTTCAGAAATGATTTTATTTGTTTTAATTGGTGCGTTAGTAAATATAAGTGTTGTTTCAAAATTAGGACTAAACTCATTATTGCTATTAATTTTAGCGGTTTTTGTAAGACTTATTGCAGTATTTATTTCTACCTCAGGAATCGGTTTAAATAAGAAAGAAAAATTATTTACTTTCTTTGCTTATTTACCAAAAGCAACTGTACAAGCTGCAATTGGAGCTATACCGTTATCTCTAGGTATGCCAGGAGGAGAAATAATTTTAGGAGTTTCTGTTTTATCAATTTTTATAACTGCGCCAATAGGGGCAATATTAATAGATCAAACACAAGATTGCCTTCTCAAATAAAAAAAATTGACTAATTCAATTGAATTAGTCAATTTTTTTTGGATTCAGTCCATAGAATTGATAATACACAGTTTCTATCCTACCGTTATATAGTTTTCTTCTTCTATCTGCTGTTTTTCCAAATATTTTTTCAAAATTAATCTCAGAAGTAATAACATAAGTTGAAATTGTTTCTAATAATTTCAATTTAGCACTCATCATTTCGTATAGTTTTATTACCTCTTCTTTTTCAGATAATCTTTCACCATAAGGTGGATTTGTAATTATGATAGAATAGTCATCTTTAAATTCTAAATCCTTAAAATCCTTTTGTTCAAAGGTAATACAATCTAGAACACCAGCTTCATCCGCGTTAGCTATTGAAGCATCAATATTTTCTTGCAATATATCATAAGCAAACATTTTTATTTCTGAATTGTAATCAATAGCAGAATACGCTTCGCGTGTTACTGTTTTCCAACTTTCTTCATCAATAAGAGGCCAATACTTACACGCAAAATCACGATAGAGTCCAGGAGCAATATTTCTTCCAATTAAAGCCGCTTCTATTGGAATTGTACCAGAACCACAGAACGGATCAATAAGAACTCTATCCTTATTCCAAAAGCTTAATAATACTAAAGCTGAAGCAAGAGTTTCTTTAAGAGGTGCTATAACTGCATTTTGTCGATATCCACGTTTGTGTAATGCAGTCCCTGATGTATCAATAGTTAGAGTTGCAATGTCTTTTAGCAAAGATACTTTAACATTAAAAACTGGTCCATCTTCAGGAAACCATTGAATATTGTATTTGCTTTTTAAATTTTCAACAATCGATTTTTTTACAATAGCTTGTGAATCAGAAATTGAGAAAAGAGTTGATTTAATAGATTGCCCATCTACAGGAAACCTTCCGTTTTTAGGGATAAATTCGCTCCAATCAATTGCGTAAGTTTTATCAAACAGTTCATCAAATGTGACCGCTTTAAATTCAGCCACCTTTAATAAGACTCTATCAGCGCATCTTAACCACAAATTAGCTTTTACAATGCCCTTTATGTCTGCTAAAAAAGTAACTTTACCATTTTCGGTTTCAATTACTTCAAATCCTAAGTTCAGTAGTTCTCTTTTTACAATCGCTTCTAAACCAAATGTTGTAGTAGCAATCATTTCATATTTTTTCATATTATCTCTCTTTCCTCTATATATTATATCAAACAAAATCTAAGTTAACAAGAAAAGCAAAAAAAAATAAACCCTCTAATCTCAAAATATAAGGTTTATGTTTTTAGTCAAATTCCACTATCAAGTTTACTTTAGCTGCTCTTGAAACTAATTCGTGAATTGAACAATATTTCGTGCCTAATTCAGCAGCTTTTATAAGTTTATCTTTATCACTTGGATTCTTAATAACCATTTTCATATCTACAACTTCAATTATTTTGGAATTGGGGTCTATCTTAGACCCTGATACTTCTATTTTTGCGCTTTCAAATTCTAATCTCATTTTTAAAGCGACAGAAATAAACGTTGCATAAAAGCATGAACCTATTGCACCAAAAAATAGATGGTAAGGATATAAACCATCATCTTGATCACCTAATTTAGCTATACCAGTTGGAGAAAAAAGTTCTCCTTTAAAATTCATATCCCATTTTAAAACTACTCTATCGTAAGCCATTTTATCACCTCGTAAAAAATTATACTATAAATTTGGAAATTTTACTATTATAACGCTAGTTTTTAACATAGTTTAATTTAACCATTTAGGTGTTTATTTGTAAGCGCTTTAGTGTTATAATTTATATGGGTATTTTTTTTTGTAAAAAAGCAAAATTAATATATAAAACATTTGGAGGTTTTAATTATGAGAAACAATTTTTATGGAAAGAGTTTTTTAACCTTATTAGATTTTACTAAGGAAGAGATTAATGACTTGTTATCATTGTCAGCAAAACTCAAAGCAAAAAAACACGCTGGTTTAGAATGTTCACCTTTAAAAGGGAAAAATGTCGTTCTTCTTTTTGAAAAAGATTCTACCAGAACAAGATGCGCTTTTCAAGTAGGAGCAAATGACTTGGGTATGAACGTAACTTATTTAGGACCTACTGGTTCACAAATGGGTAAAAAAGAAAGTATAAAAGATACCGCTAGAGTATTGGGTAGAATGTTTGATGGCATTGAGTATCGTGGTTACAAACAAGAAACAGTTGATATATTAGCTGAGTATTCAGGAGTTCCTGTTTGGAATGGGTTAACAGATAAATATCACCCAACTCAAATTCTCGCGGACTTTTTAACTATAATAGAAAAATTTGGTCATTTAGAAGGTATCAACTTCACTTATTTTGGTGATGCTCATAATAATATGGGAAATTCACTCATGATTGGTTCAGCTATAATGGGTATGAATTTTACAGCTTGTGCACCAATGGACTTATGGCCAAATAAAGATTTAATCTCAAAATGTAACGAATTGGCTAAAGCATCAGGTGCTAAATTGAATTTTACAGAAGATGTAATTGAAGGCGCTAAAAATGCTGATGTTATTTATACTGATGTTTGGGTATCTATGGGTGAACCAGAATCAGTTTGGAAAGAAAGAATAGAAAAATTATTTCCTTATCAAGTTAATAAAAATATTATGAAACACGCAAACGAAACAGCTATATTCATGCATTGTTTACCTGCATTTCACAACCGTGAAACTGTTGTAGGAGAAGATATATTTAAAAAATTTGGTTTAGATGCGCTTGAAGTAACTGAAGATGTTTTTGAATCTAAACAATCAGTTGTTTTTGATGAAGCTGAAAATCGTTTACATACTATTAAAGCTGTTATGTATGCGTCACTCAAGGGGGAATAATGAGAAAGATAGTCGTAGCTTTAGGTGGCAATGCGTTAGGACATAACTCAATTGATCAAATGGAGAAAGTTAAGCATGCTGTTAAACCAATAATTGAACTAGTTGAGCAAGGTAACGAAGTAATCTTAGCACATGGTAATGGTCCTCAAGTCGGTATGATTAACCTTGCTTTCGAAACAAGTTATAATGTTTCAAATAATAATCCTGATATGCCTTTTCCAGAATGTGGCGCTATGTCACAAGGTTATATTGGGTACCATTTACAAAATGCTCTTTTAACTGAATTGAAAAACAAAGGGCTAAAACAACAAGTCGCTACAATTATTACTCAAGTTGAAGTAGATGAAAATGATAGTGCATTTCAAAATCCTACGAAGCCAATTGGTAAATTTTATGATTTAAAAACGGCAAAAGAATTCGCAGAAAAAAAGGGATACATTATGATTGAAGATGCATCAAGAGGCTATCGCAGAGTAGTTGCTAGTCCAAAACCTGTAAATATCGTTGAAATTGAAATTATCAAATCAATGGTTAAAGCTGGCCACTTGGTTGTAACGGTAGGCGGTGGTGGTATTCCAGTTATAAAAAAAGGAAATGAATTTATTGGAGTTCCAGCAGTAATTGACAAGGATTTTGCAAGTGCAAAACTAGCAGACTTGCTTGATGTTGATATGTTAGTAATATTGACTGCTGTAAATAAAGTTAAAATCAACTTTAATACACCACAAGAAAAAGATTTAGATAATATAACAGTAAAAGAAATTGATGAGTTAATTTTAGAGGGCCATTTTCTTAAAGGGTCCATGTTGCCAAAAATTGAAGCTGCAAGAATGTTTGTTAGCGGAAAAAAACATCGTACAGCTATAATTGCTTCATTGGAAGAAGCTAAAGAAGCTTTGCTAGGTCACACAGGAACGAGGATAACAAACTAATGAGAAAAGAAAATATAAAAGTAGCTATTTGGGGCTTTGGAGCAATGGGTTCTGGAATGGCAAGAATGATATTAAGTAAAAGTGGGTTTGACATTGTTGGTGTTTGCGACATGTACAAAGAAATAGTTGGCAAAAGTATATTTGATATTCTTAAAATGAATAACCCATTTAATCATGATGTTTTTATCTCAAATAATATAGACGAAATACTAGAAAACAATAAGGTTGATGTAGTTATTCTAGCTACAGATTCATATACTGCGTCTGCTTTTCCAAAGATAAAAAAAATCATAGAATACGGTGTGAATGTTGTATCAACAGCTGAAGAAATGTCATACCCTAAAGCAAATCAACCTGAACTTGCAAAAGAAATTGATTATTTAGCAAAGAAAAATAACGTTACTGTTTTAGGTACGGGAGTCAATCCTGGAATGATGATGGATTTACTTGCTATTTGTATCAGTGGAGTAACAGAAGATATCAAGGGATTTGAAATATCACGCATAAATTCTCTATCTCCATTTGGTAAAACGGTTATGGAAGAACAAGGAGTCGGATTATCATTAAAAGACTTTGAAGATAAGTTATCAAAAAATGAAATTGCAGGTCATGTAGGGTTCAAAGAATCAGCTTATATGATAGCTGAAGCAATGGGTTTAGAAGTAATTAAGTTTAATCAGAGCATGAAACCGATAATCACAGATTTTGATCGTAAAAGCCCTCATGGTTTTGCTAAGGCTGGAGATGTCTGTGGGGTAGAAATGAGTGCTGAAGCAATATTAGATAACAACATCAAAATTAAACTCTATCACCCACAACAAATAGAACCTGAAATGGCTGGAGTTAGCACTGGAGATTACATAAAAATTTTAGGGAAACCAGAAATAAACCTCTCAAATGTCCCGGAAGTCGAAGGCGGAATAGGAACAATAGCTATTTGTGTTAATATGATACCACATGTTATTAATTCCAAGGCTGGATTAGTTACAATGATTGACTTACCTGTACCACGAGCTATTATGGGAGACGTAAGAAATTTAGTGAGAGAGGACTGATTATCTTGATAAAAAAAGGAAGTTGGGTTCAAATTAGAAAAATCATTCTTAACCCTAATGAAAGAGCTTCTAATTTACCTGAAACAACAAAAAAAGTTCCACTTCTTCTTTGGGTTAAAGGAACTCTAACAAAAGATTCTTCGATAGGTGATACAGTAGAAATAGAAACTGTAACAGGTCGTATCGAATCTGGAGAATTGATTTCTGTAAATCCATGTTTTTTGCATACCTATGGAAACTATATACCTGAACTTCATGAAATAGATAGAATTTTAAAAGAAACTTTATATGGATGTGATAAAAATGAATAATTCATATAATAGCGTAATGCAAAGAAAAAATGAAATTATGCAAAAATCAGTTGGGATAAACTATCAAACTCATGAAAAAAATTATATAAACTTCGATTACGAAGCCCTTTTACATGAAGGAGATTTTAGTCTTGAACAGATTAAAAATATTCAAAATAATAATGGGGTTGGTAGTACACCATTAAAAGAGTGTAAAAACATAACTCAATTAGCTAGAAAGGTTTCAAAACCAGGGTATGGAGCTCGAATATTTATCAAGGACGAATCTTTAAATGACTCTGGAAGTTTTAAAGCAAGGCGAGCAAGTATATCTTGCTACCAAGCTAAGAAAATGGGATTTAAAGGCGTAATTGCAGCCACAAGCGGAAACTACGGAGCTGCTGTAGCTTCGCAAGCTGCGAAGTATGGGTTAAAATGTATAATCGTTCAAGAATGTTATGATTCTAAAGGAATTGGACAACCTGAAATTATAGAAAAAGCAAGAGCCTGTGAAGCTTATGGAGCTGAAGTGGTTCAATTAAGCGTCGGACCAGAATTATTTTACAAGTTTCTTCTTCTTTTAGAAGAAACTGGTTATTTTAATGCTTCTTTGTACACACCTTATGGAATAATGGGAATAGAAACTTTAGGACAGGAAATTATTGAAGATTGTTTACGTATTACAGGAAATGTTCCAGATATGGTTGTATGTACAAATGCTGGCGGTGGAAATCTAACAGGAACAGCAAGGGGTATAAAGAAAACTACTAATGAACCAGTTACAATTGTTGGTGCTAGTGTAAATTTAAAAGGTTTACATATGGCAAATGATATTGATTTTAATAAGAAATCATTTACAACTGGTCATACAGGATTTGGTTTACCTTTTATAATTAATCCAGATAGAAGTGATGTTCCACGTTCAGCTGCTCGACCACTTAGATATATCGATAGATATGTAACTGTTAATCAAGGCGAAGTATTCTTTATCACTGAAGCATTAGCAGTTCTAGAAGGCATTGAAAGAGGACCTGCTGGAAACACTTCTTTAGCAGCTGCGTTTTCGTTAGCTCAAGAGTTAAAAGAAAATCAAATAATTGTTGTTCAAGAAACTGAATATACTTCAGCCGGAAAACATCATCAAGCTCAATTAGCATTCGCAAGAGATAACGGAATTGATATCTATTTTGGCGATCCTCAAGAAGAAGTCCCTGGAAAAACTATTGTTTTTCCTAGTTCTGTCGATATGATTAAAGCTATTGATATCGATTTAGATACAATTAGAAAAAAATACTTACAAAATCAGTTTTTAAAGACAAACAAACTTTCTAAGCAAGATCTTTTATACTTAATTCAAGAAACCAATACTTCTGAAGAATTTGTCTTAAATGAAATTAGAAAATATAAAATTAATGTGGAGGACGATTATGAATAACAAAAAATCAAGACAAGATGATTTTTTATTAAGAAGACAACACTTAGCAAATCTGACCGATGAAGAACTTAAAGAAAGGTTTTGGCAATTAGCTGATAAAGCTGTACAACCACTATTAGATTTAGCACAGAAAAATACTTCCCCCGCTATAGAACGAAGCGTGTTACTTCGTATGGGATTTTCTAGTTTGGAAGCTAAGGATATAGTTGAGAAAGTATTAGCTCATGGCTTAATCAGTAAAGGTGCTGGTCATATAGTATATTATTTAGCAAAAACTGAAAATATTGATATTCGTGAAGCCGGTTTAAAACTTATAAAAAATGAAGGCTGGGATATTATTAAAAACAAGTTTGAGGTAAAAATCAATGAATAAAAATGATAAGTTAAATATTCTTGAAATCCTTAAGGATTTAGATAAATATGAACCAAGAAGACGTGGTTGGACCTGGAGAGAACATGTTGAAAATTTAAATATGTCAGGCAATGTTTATTCTGATGCTTCAAAACCGCTTAAAAATAGTACCCCTTTACCTGCAGCGAAATATTTTGACAATATTGATCCACAACCAATTCAAGTTATTACTTCTGAAATTGCAAGTGGTCGTTTTGAAGACGATATAAGAAGAATGAGAATGGCTGCTTGGCATGGCGCAGATCATTTAATGGTTATTAGAACTGCAGGTCAATCTCATTACGATGGTTTAATTGAAGGTACACCTCAAGGTGTTGGTGGAGTTCCGATTACAAGAAAACAAATTAGAGCCCAAAGAAAAGCTCTAGACATCATTGAAGATGAAGTCGGAAGACCAATAAACTTTCATTCTTATGTAAGTGGTGTTGCTGGCCCTGATATTGCTGTCATGTTTGCTGAAGAAGGTGTTAACGGAGCCCATCAAGATCCTCAATACAATGTTCTTTATCGAAATATTAACATGATTAGATCATTTGTGGATGCTGCTGAAAGCAAGAAAATTATGGCTTGGGCTGATATACTTCAAATAGATGGGGCTCATAACGCTAATGCAACAGCCATGGTAGCTTGGAAAGTTATGCCCGAATTGATGGTACAACATGCAATTAATAGTTTATTTTCAGAAAAAGTAGGGATGAAAAAAGAAAACATAGCTTTATCAACCGTCCCTCCTACTGCCACACCTGCTCCCGACTTAAAAATAAATCTACCATATGCAAAAGCATTAAGAGATTTTTTTGGTGACTACAAAATGAGAGCACAGATGAATACAAAATACATGGAGTCATCAACACGAGAAGCTACTGTAACACATGTTCTAAATATGATGATATCAAAACTAACATCTGCTGACATCCAATCAACTATTACACCGGATGAAGGAAGAAATGTTCCTTGGCATATGTATAATGTTGAAGCTTGTGACACGGCAAAACAATCACTGATCGGTATGGACGGTTTATTGGAAATGGTAGAACTAAAAGACAAAGGTTATCTACCAGAAAAAGTTCGCGAACTAAAAGAAAGATCAATTCTTTTCTTTGAAGAATTATTGGAGTCTGGTGGTTATTTTCAAGCTGTAGAAGATGGATTCTTTATTGATTCTGGTATCTATCCTGAAAGAAATTATGATGGTATATCTAGAAAAATTAATGGCGGTATAGGTGCTAATACAGTTTATGAAAGAGACGATGATTATTTTGCGCCAGTGACAGCTCATTACGGTTATAATAATATTGAACAATATGGATTAAAAAAAGGTGATTCTCCTTCTTCTCTAATCCACGGTTCAACTTTTGAAGATCGGTCAAAGATTCAATACATTGATGAACTTGACGAAGAAGACAACGTTAACACAAGATTAAACGAAACCAAGAAATATTTAAACTCTAATTTAATCAAGCCAGAAGTTCAATGGGCTGGAGATGGTATCTTGGTTGTTGATATCACACTGCCTACTTCAGTTCGATATGCTGAAGCAGCAGCTTTAGAAATAGCAAAGCATATGAACTTAAAAGACGCTGAGGTTATTCATAGAGAAATTTTGCAAGACGCTGAAGCGACTCGAATTCAAATTAAAGGAAGGTTAGATATTGAAATTAACCTAAACACTTTAGTTTTAGCTAAGGAACCTGATTTACTAAGCGACGCTGAAATTAGAGAATTCGTTCACGAAAACCCTATAACAGTTATTGCTGGCACAGTTGGAGAAGATGAACATTCTGTTGGATTAAGAGAAATCATAGATATTAAACATGGCGGCATAGAAAAATATGGTATCAACTGTATATACTTAGGAACGTCAGTTCCGATTACCAAATTAGTTGATGCAGCAATTGAAGTTAACGCAGATGCAATTTTAATGTCAACCATAATTTCTCATGATGATGTACACTATAAAAATATGAAAAAGACTCATGAATATGCCATTGAAAAAGGAGTAAGAGACAAATTAATCATTATTGCTGGCGGAACACAAGTAACTCCTGAAATCGCAGAAAAAAACGGAGTCGATGCAGGTTTTGGCAGAGGAACAAAAGGACATCATGTCGCCTCATTTTTAGTTAAGAAAAAGGTTGAAATTGATGAAAATTGATGCGTTAGTAGCGGAAATTGGATCCACAACTACCATAATTAATGCTTTCAATGATTTAGATACTGAACACCCAAAATTTATCGGTAGCGGATTTGCCCCTACAACTGTAGTTGAAGGGGATGTGAATATCGGTTTAGTCCGTGCTAAACAAAATTTGATGCAAAACTTAAAAGTAACAGAACTAATCGCAAAAGAAACTTTTGCGAGTTCTAGTGCTGCTGGCGGTCTAAAAATGAGTGTGCACGGATTAGTCTATGATATGACAGTAAAAGCTGCTAAAGAAGCGGCTTTAGGAGCTGGTGCAAATTTAAAGATGATAACATCTGGTCCTCTTGATGAATACCAAATTGAAGAGATTAAAAATGAGACTCTAAATATAATTATGGTATCTGGAGGAGTTGATTTTGGTGAAAGAATAACTGCTTTAGAAAACGCAAAAACAATTGCTGAATTAAGACTAAATATACCTGTAATATATTCTGGAAACATTCAAAATCATAATTTAGTTCGTAAGTACTTTGCCGATAATAATCAAGAAGAGTATTTGTATATAAGCAATAACGTTTATCCTAAGATAGATGTGCTAGAGGTCGAAAACACAAGGAAAATAATACAAGATGTTTTTGAAAAGCATA
This sequence comes from Candidatus Izemoplasmatales bacterium, assembly GCA_041672325.1. Classification (GTDB taxonomy): domain Bacteria; phylum Bacillota_I; class Bacilli_A; order Izemoplasmatales; family Hujiaoplasmataceae; genus UBA2289. The sequence continues at coordinate 12,899 of JBAYZV010000002.1, read as the reverse complement.
TAGTCCAGGCTCCCGGGATGGAGCACGTTAAAGATTTAATATCTGAATCTATTATTCCTACCCCTGGTGCCGTTATGGAAGCATCAAAATTACTACAAAAAGCTATAGGTGATTTAATTACTGTTGATGTTGGTGGAGCTACTACTGATATTCATTCTGTTACTGAAGGTAAAGAAGAAATAAGCAAAATTCTAATTGCTCCGGAGCCTTTTGCAAAAAGAACTGTAGAGGGTGATTTAGGTGTATATATTAACAAAAATAATATTATAAATATTATTGGGAAGACTCAATTAACAAAAGAGTTATCAATAACAAATGATGAGTTAGATTTTTTAGTAGCTAATTATCAACCGATACCTAACACTAAACAAATTGCATTAACAGAAAAACTAACAGAAGTTGCTTTCGACATATCTTTGAAACGTCATTCAGGACGCTTAATATATATGTTTAATAGTTCCGGGAAAATTGCTTATGCTGAAGGAAAAGATTTGAGCAATGTTAAAAATATTGTAGCTACTGGTGGAGCTCTTACAAAATTACCAAATAGATACAAGATTATTAAAAATGTTTTAGAAAAGCAGAATAATCTCACATTATCTCCTTCTGCTAAAACTAATATACTAATTGATAATTCATACATAATGGCATCATTAGGAGTTCTCTCTATAAAACATCCAGAAGCCGCATTAAAACTATTAAAACAAAGTTTGGAGATTGATTAGTATGTATCCAAGAATAAATATTGATTTAAAAAAATTAAAAGATAATTGCCTAAAAATGATTAATTACGCAAGTAGTAATGGCATTACTACCATTATGCCTGTTATTAAAGTGGTTGCAGGAGATAAAAGAGTAGCTGAAGTTTTTGTAGAAAGTGGTTTTGAATATCTATGTGATTCTAGAATTAAAAATTTAAAAATGTATCAAGATTTTAAGGTTAAAAAGTTGCTATTAAGGTTACCTAGTTTATCGGATATAAAAGGAGTTATATCTTACGCTGATATCTCACTTAACAGTGAATTGAAAACCATAATATCGCTAAACGCAGAGGCTGAAAGGCAAAATAAAAAACACGAAATTATTTTCATGTATGACTTAGGAGACCTGAGAGAAGGAATTTTTTATAAAAACAATTATATTGAAGATATTAAGAATGTTTTAAGTTTGAAAAATATAGTTTTAAAAGGTATTGGTACAAATTTAACTTGTTATGGTGGTGTTGTTCCAAGTCAAAAAATCCTGAATAGACTTATAGATATTAAAAAAAATATAGAGAACACATTCAAAATAAAACTTGATATTATTTCTGGTGGAAACTCTTCTTCAGTTTTTCTTTTTGGTAAGAATGAAATCCCTAATGGAATAAATTCACTTAGATTGGGTGAATCAATATTCTTTGGAAAAGAGACTTCTTATTCTACTGATATTAAAAATTTTAATTTAGATGTTTTTAGTTTAGAAGCAGAAATAATCGAGTGTAAATACAAACCATCTTTTCCTGATGGTGAAACTTCAATTAACTCATTTGGAGAAAAAGTGAATATAGTGGATAAAGGCATTATGAAAAGAGCAATCTTAGCAATTGGCAAACAAGATGTACAGTTAAACAATATATTCCCAATAGATTCTAGGATAGAAATCATAGGGGGAAGTAGCGATCATTTGATTATAAACATAACAAATACAAATTATAAGCTTGGTGATATAATTGAGTTTAGGGTCAACTATCCAGGATTATTACATTTAATGAATTCTCCGTATATTTATCGAAATTACAAATAAAAAAGCCCCAAAGGGCTTTAAATTATTTTTTGTTTCGAATATAACTGACAGTAGCTTCTTTTTTCACTTCAAATTCACTCATTTTTTCAAAAAATTGTAATATCCTTGTGTTATCACCATAGTTACGCGGATGAAATCCAGGGAACTTCTTTTGAAGGAGTTGAGCAATTAAACTCCAATATGCCCATCCATCATCTTCTATGTTTGCATTAATAATGTTGGTCAACTCTTGCTTGATTCTTCTAAGCGGTGTGATTGAACTTACATTAGTTGTTATTGTTTTAGCGGCTTTCTTCTTTGTTTCTTTGATTTCAACCTCAATCACTTCTTCTTTTGGAGTCCCTTTCAACATTTTATCAAGATAAGCAAAGGTCTCACATGAGTTAACAAGAGAAATTGGCGTTTTTGATTCTCCCATTCCAAATACAAACATATTGTCTTCTCTTAGTCTAGTAACTAATTTAGTAAAATCGCTATCACTTGAGACGATACAAAATGAATTTACTTTTCCAGAATATAATATGTCCATTGCATCAATAATTAATGTAAAATCAGAAGAGTTCTTTCCAAATGTATAAGCGTATTGTTGTACTGGAGTTAATCCGAATTCACTAATTTTAGTTTTCCAAGGATTGAGTTGGGGAGTAGTCCAATCTCCATATACGCGACGATAATTTATTGTTCCATACTTATTAGCTTCATCTATAATGATTTCTATATAACTAGGGCTGATATTTTCGGCATCAATTAATAATGCAATACTTTTATTTTTAATTTCCATTTTCACACCTCATCTAATATTATAACAAATATTTGCCAAAGAAAGGCAAATTATTTAATAAAAACCAATAAAGGAGTAAAAAATGACGAAAAGTGATGTTTTAAATGATTGGATTCAGGAAATTAGAGAACACGTAACGCCAAACAATGTAATTATTTGGACCGGTAATCAAAATCAATATGATGAATTAGCCGAACAGCAAGTTATGCTAGGAAAAGCCATTCGACTAAATCCAAAAAAAAGACCTAGATCTTTATTATATAGATCTGATCCTTCTGATGTGGCCAGAGTTGAAAAAAGAACTTTTATTTCTACAAGCAAGCAAGAAATGGCAGGACCTACCAATAATTGGATAGCAAAAGATGAATTAATGCCTAAAATGTGGAATCTTTATAAAAATTGTATGTCTGGAAGAACTATGTATGTTATTCCTTTTTCTATGGGCCCAGTAGGTTTAGATATGTCTAAAATAGGCGTTGAAATTACGGATAGTCCTTATGTTGTTCTAAACATGCATATTATGACCAGAACAGGAACAAAAGTGCTCGATCTGATTGAAAAAGGCGAGGAATTTGTTAAGTGTTTGCATTCTGTAGGTTATCCACTAAAAGACAATGAAAAAGATCCATCTTGGCCTTGTGCGCCAATGGAAAGTAAATATATAACTCAGTTTCCCGAAGAAAGAATGATTTGGTCTTTTGGTTCTGGCTATGGCGGCAATGCTTTGCTAGGAAAAAAATGTTTTGCATTAAGGATTGCATCTGCTATCGCTAAAGATGAAGGCTGGTTGGCAGAACACATGTTAATATTGAAGTTAACGAACCCTAAGGGTGTAGTAAAATACATTACAGGTGCATTTCCTAGCGCTTGCGGAAAAACAAACTTAGCAATGATTAACCCTACCTTACCTGGTTGGAAAGCTGAAACAATTGGTGATGATATTGCATGGTTAAAAATCCATAAAGATAAAAAAATGTATGCTATCAATCCAGAAGCAGGATTTTTCGGAGTAACTTCTGGAACCTCATATGTTACTAATCCCACTGCTATGGAATCTATAAAAAGTGATGTGATTTATACTAACGTAGCCTTAACAGATGATAATGATGTTTGGTGGGAAGGATTATCTGAAGTGCCAAATCATCTTATAGATTGGCATGGTAATGATTGGTATAAGGGTATGGATTTAAGACCTGACCATCCAAACGGAAGGTTTACAGCACCTCTAACTAACTGTCCTTGTTTAGCGTCAGAATATGAAAAACCTGTTCCGATATCAGCTATACTATTTGGAGGAAGACGTCCTTCCACCATTCCTTTAGTTATGCAAAGTTATTGTTTTAATCACGGTATTTTTTATGGATCAATTATGGGTTCTGAAATAACCGCCGCAACTATTGATGATAATATCGGAAAAGTAAGAAGAGACCCATTTGCAATGTTACCTTTTATCGGTTACAATATTTCAGATTATGTCAATCATTGGGTTAATGTTTCTAAACAAAGTGATGAAGAAAATTTACCTAAAATTTTCTATATTAATTGGTTTAGAAAAGATAATGATAAATTCTTATGGCCTGGTTTCGGCGAAAACAGCAGGGTTTTGAAATGGATACTAGAAAGAACTGATAATGTCTCTAACTTTATTGAAACGCCTATAGGTATTATACCAGATATTAACAAACTTGATTTATCTGGGTTAAATATAAAATCGGATGATATGATAAAACTTGTTACAGTAGAAAAAGATGATTGGAGAATAGAAATTGAATCAATAAAAAAATATTATTCTAACCTTTACAAAGATAATCTGCCTTTAGTTTTAGATCAAGAATTAAAACAACTAATAAAAAGATTTAATTTTTAACTTTAAAAGGCAACAAAAAAACGTTGCCTTTTTGTTTTGCAATTTGTTTCCAAAAAGTTAAAATTTAAGTTATAATAAAATAGTTATTAATCTAAAGGTGAAATATGAAAAAAACAGTTATTTATATTATAATTCTATATTTTGTTCATGGTGTTATTAACAATTTAGGACACCCAATAACCCCAGCTTTTGTGAGGGGGTTAGAAATACCAAATTACATGTTTGGGTTTTTTTACGCTACAATGAGCTTTGGTTTGATGATAGCTGCGCCTATTTGGGGCATAATAGCTGATAGAGGAAAAAAAAGATTTGTTATGGTATTAGGTCTAATTATTTATAGTATTGGTCAGTTTGGGTTTGCATATTCTGGAAATATGTATTGATGGTCTTTTATAGATTTGTTTCTGGATTTGGCGTAGCAGCTAGTATGACGCTTTTTGTTTCTCACATGATAGAAGTAAGTAAACCAGAAAAAAGAGCGAAAAATTTAGCTTGGTTAGCAGCTTCTTTGGCCTTAGGTGCAAGCGTTGGTTATAAACTAGGAGGATTTATAAGTACAAATCCAAAAATAGTAGAATTACTATATACCTCTGACTTAAGAGTTGTTTTCTTAATCCAAGGTATTGCTAATTTAGTATATGCGATATTTGTTTTTATGTTAATTAAAGAAAGTGATATTCTTAAGCATGCTACTAAAAAGCCAACTATGATTGAAAGTTTCAAAAATATTAAAAATATTAACTTCAACTTATTATTATTTTTAATATCTCTTACATTCATAAGTGTAGCAATAACTAATTTATCGAAATACCTAGACGTATATTTCGATTACCTAGGTTATGATTCTGGCGATTTAGGTGACTTTGTCTTTATTACTGGTATTGTATCTATAATCACAAGTATATTTATCGTTCCAATTATAATAAAACTTCAAAAGAACTTACTAATAATGATAATCACCCAAGCAATAAGTATTATTGTAGTTTTATATGTGTTTAGATCAAATAATTTCATTTTAGCTGTTTACACGATTTATATGATTTATGTAATTGCAAAAGCAATATATCAGCCTTTAGAACAAAACTTTATAGCTGACAACGCTAACGAAGGGTACTTCAGCTCAATTATGGGTGTAAGACAATCTTTCTATTCAGTGGGCATGATTATCGGTCCTTTAATTGGTGGGTTCTTATATGAATCAGCTCCAATAAAAGTTTTTGATTTTTCAGCAATTATGATTGCTGTTGGATTAGTTCTTATGTTAATTGTCTATGTTAGAATAAAGAAAAATAGCGATTTGGTTAATTCATAGCAAATCGCTTTTATTTTACTACTTTTAATGATAGAATGTGAATTATAAGAGGTGATAAAATGAATATTTATGATTATTCAATTAAAAATATTGAACGTGAAGATGTATTGCTAGAAAAGTTTAAAGGTAAAGTTTTGCTTATTTTCAATTCTGCGACAAAATGTGGTTATACTCCGCAATACGAAGGAATACAATCTTTATACGAAAAATATCAAAATAAAGGTTTTGAAATCATTGATTTACCATGTAATCAGTTTTTAAATCAAGCACCTGGTTCTGATGAAGAGCTTGCAGGATTCTGCCAAGCTAATTATCACACAACATTTGAAACATTCTCAAAGATTAAAGTAAATGGTGATGATGCAATTGATTTATATAAATACTTAAAAAGAGTTAAACCTAAAGACGAAACACCTGGAAAGGAAAAATTTGAACCTATATTAGCAGAAGATAAGAGCAGTTCCAAAATCAAATGGAATTTTACAAAATTTATCATCGACAGAGAAGGTAATGTATATGGTCGATATGGCTCAAAAATAAAACCAGAAGAGTTGTCTACAATAATTGAAAAATTATTATAAAAAACGAGGTAGAATTCTACCTCGTTTTTTATATCAAATATTTAGGTTTTTCATTGCTTAGATACAATTTTAAATTATCTCTTGTCATCTCGTATAATCTATCTTTCATATAAGGGCTACTAGATGCATTATGTGGAGTTATATAAACGTTATCAAGAGACCATAATTCATCTGTTTTCGGTAATGGTTCAGGTGTAGTAACATCTAAGCCGGCACCTCTAATACGTTTTTGTTTTAGCGCATTTAACAGACTTTCTTGATCTATAACTTTTCCTCTTGCTACATTAATTAATATCGCAGTTTCTTTCATCAAAGAAAGTCTTTCTTTATTAATTATATGATATGTTTCTTCATTCAAAGGTAGTGCTATCACAAGATAATCAGCAAGTTTTACTACATGGTTAAGTCCTTCTTCACCAGTAAATACTTCATCAAAATAAGGAGCTTGAAAATTATTTTTTCTATAGCCTAATATCTTTTTAGCACCAAAAGCTTTCATTCTTTTAGCAATTTCTTGACCAATCGAACCCGTACCTAATATAGATACTATTGAATTATATATCTCTGGTTCCTTTTTAATTGGTTCCCAAATTTTTACTTTCATAGATTCAATATAGTGTTTCATATTTCTGTTAAAATACAGGATTTTTGAAAAAACATCTTCTGCTATCGATATAGAAAATATGTCTTGAGAATTACTAACTAGAATCCCCTTTTCTTTATAGATATCGATTGAAACATTATCATATCCCGCCATCAACAATTGAATCCATTTTAAATTAGGATACTCATCAATATTTATACTATTTAAAGTTGAATTACTAATTACCATAATTTCAACGTCATGATTGTCTTCAATGATATCTACAAATTCAATTTCTGCAAATTCAACTATCAATTTTGGGTAATTAACCCTTCCCATAAACCGATAATCTACATATACTTTCACATTTATCACCTCACATTCTAATTATATCACAAAAAAAATGTATGCTTTTACCCATACATTTTTTTTATTACATAACTTACAAGTTTCTTCGGTAATAATCTATTTAATAATACAAATACCTTATATTGAAAGCCTACTGTTTTAGCTATAGGCATTCTTTTTTTTCTAATCAACTTGAATATAACTTTACTGACAGATAAAGCTGACATTCCATTTTCTTCATCTCTTGCCATTCGTTCAATAGATACTTTAATTCTCTCGTTATACAATGAATTTTCTATAGTCTTCGGCATTTCGCGATTCTTAGTAAACCCAGTTTGAATATCCCCTGGATGAACTGTAGAAACTTGAATATTAAAAGGAGCTAGTTCAATTCTAAGTCCTTCAGAGAATGATGTAATAGCAGCTTTTGTCATCGAATAAAAAGTTTGAAATGGAATAGTAAGTATTCCAGCTACTGAACCAATATTGATGATTCTTGGACTTTTGGCTTTTCTGAGTAGTGGCAACATGTTTTTTGTTAGTAAGAACTGCCCAAATACATTAACATCAAATATTCTTTTACCTTCTTCAAGAGAACTATATTCTAAAGCTCCAGAAACACCCATTCCAGCACAATTAATCAAAACTTCAACATTATCAAATAGTTTATTAATCTCATTACAACAATTAACTACATCAGTTTCTTTTGTAATATCGCATAATAAATACTTGAATTTATATTGTTCAATTGGATATTTTCTTGATAATCCAATTACATTATACCCTTTACTTTGAAGAAAATTCGCCGTTGCAAAACCAATACCGCTTGAAGCACCACTGATTACAACTGTTTTATTCATTCTTAACGTCTAACAAAGTCATTAAAGACTCATCATCCTCTGGTAAATTATTTAAAACATCAGCAATTATGGTAACAGCTTCATCCATTAGTTCTTCTGTATGTGTCGCTGTATAAGAAGTCCTAATTAAGCATTCGCCTTCAGGTGTTGCTGGTGGTAAAACAGGGTTTACATAAACACCTTTTTCATACAATATTTTACAAGCGATAATAGTCCTTAACATTGAATATGTATATATCGGTATAATCGGTACAATTGAATTCTCTATAATATTCAATCCTTTTGCTTTCAGTCCATCTCTAACATATTTAGTTATATTTAACAAGGCCTTAGGTCTTTCTGGTTCAGCTTTTAAAATCCTCAAAGCCTCTAATGCAGTAGCTGCACTTGATGGCGTAATTGCTGCACAGAAAATAAACGGTCTTGACTTATGCTTCACGTATTCAACAACTTTAGCATCAGCTGCCATGTAGCCACCAAGACTCGCTAATGATTTTGAAAAAGTTCCCATAATAATATCAACATCTTTTTCAAGTCCAAAGTATTCAGCAGTTCCTCTTCCGCGTTCGCCTAACACACCAAATCCATGAGCATCATCAACCATAACTCTCGCATCGTACTTTTTAGCTAGTTTAACAATTTCAGGTAACTTACAAATATCACCACTCATTGAAAAAACACCATCTGTAACAATTAATTTCCCTTTGCTTGGTCCAGCTGCTATTAGCTTCTTTTCTAAATCTTCCATATCATTATGATGATATCTTACCATTTCTGCATATGATAAACGCACACCATCATAAATTGATGCATGGTTTTCACGATCACAAAAAACTAAATCATTTCTACCAGCAATCGCTGATAATATTCCTAAGTTTGATTGATATCCAGTAGAAAAAGTTACACATGCTTCTTTATTTAAAAACTCAGCTAATTCTTTTTCTAGAGTTATATGTGTTGTTAAAGTTCCGTTTAAAAATCTTGACCCAGAAACGCCAGAACCAAATTCCTTCAAAGCTTTAATACCAGCTTGAACAACTCTTTCATCCCCAGTTAATCCAAGATAGTTATTAGAGCCTATCATAATTCTTCTTTTGCCTTCCATTAAAACTTCGATATCTTGTCTAGTTTCAAGAGCGTGAAAATATGGATAAATACCCATTTCTTTATACTCTTCAGCTAATGTGAAATCATCACACTTCTTAAATAAATCCATTTAAATTTCCCCTTCACAAAAAAAATATATGGTACATTACTTTGTTTCTAAGCAATTATACCATATATGATTTTTTTTGTATATTTTATTTATAAAATTACTCTGTTCTTAATGCTATTACTGGATCTTTTTTTGAAGCCATTCTAGCTGGAATAAAACCTGCTATATAAGCCAGTAGTACACTAATACTAATTAATGAAAACATATGTAGAGCTGATAGTTTAGCGACATTAGGCATATCAGCTAAATTTTCAATAATAATGTTGATTGGAATAATTAACAACAAACTTACACCGATACCAACTATACCAGCTGCTAAACCAATAATCAAATTTTCTGAATTAAATACTCTTGATATATCTTTCTTTCTAGCACCTAAAGCTCTTAAAACTCCAATTTCTTTTGTTCTTTCAATTACAGATATATAAGTAATGATAGCAATCATTATCGAAGAAACAACTAACGAAATAGCTGCGAAAGCTATTAACACAATAGATATTGTGTCAATTACTCCACCAACCATAGATGTAATTGTTGCTGCTTGATCAACGTATTCCACTTTATCATCTTCACTTTTATCAATATTATATTTATCTAAATAATCTTTAACTAAATCTTTATTTTCAAAATTACTCGGATAAAGTGAAATTGTATCAATACCTCCAACTTCTTCTGGATAAGTTGTATATAGATATTCTGCCAATTCTGAAGTGTAACCTAAACCATTATATAATAATGCAACATTAGAACCTTCTTTTGCTCTTATTATCCCTGCTATTGTAACATCCATAGCTTCGTTAACATCACTTGTTTGCACATTATATTCGCCCATATACAGCTTAAACTCAGAACCAATCATATCATCAAAACTGAATTCAGTATCTTCTTCAGTATCAAAACCAAGAACTTGAAGAGTAGACTTATAAATTCGATTATATTCATCAACAACTAAATAAACTTCAAATTTTTCATTTTCATAATCTTGAACAACGGGTTCACCATAAATTATGTCATAGTTTGTTTCAAAAACACTTCCTTCAGGTAGTAATGTAAAGAACGAAAAACCAAATCCAAAAACATCTGCTGGATTTGAGTCTTCATTTTCAGCTATTGTTTCTGTATTAACCGGATAATATACATCACCCAAAACAGGTACATTCATAAGTTTCAACAAAGACATATTGACTTTTCGTTGAAGTTTAACACCACTTAATGTTTCTTCTCCATCGTTTAATACATAATCCATTACATAATCTATATAATCATCAGTGATATTATTTTTTGTTAAAAAACTTTGAAAACGATTCTCATCATACATAGTAGCAAAAGATTGATCTGGGTAAGTATCTAAATCTGTTTCTCCAAATTGTCTCATCTTTTCAAAATCCAATCTTGATTCTGTAACTGTAATTGGATATCCTGAAAGTGTTTCTCTTTCGAATTTATCAATTTCTTGATCTAATCCATTTGAAAGAGATAGAATTAAAGCAATTCCAATAATACCAATACTTCCAGCAAATGCTGTTAATAATGTTCTTCCCAATTTTGTTCTTATATTGTTGAATGATGAAATAAGTGCGGTTTTAAAACTCATTGCGGTCTTCTTCAAATTTAATCTAGAACTCTCATTTACCCCTTCAGTTAGTGTATTAGAATCATCGATAATTTTACCATCTTTGAGCTTTATAATTCTTGAAGCATATTTATATGCCATCTCAGAATCATGGGTTACCATAATAACAAGCTTATCTTTTGCAATGTCTTTGATTAAATCCAAAATTTGTATTGAAGTTTCTGAATCAAGAGAACCTGTTGGTTCATCTGCTAGAATGACATCAGGATTATTTGCTAACGCTCTAGCAATCGCAACTCTTTGACTTTGACCACCAGATAATTGATTTGGCCTTTTGTGAAGATGATCTTTTAATCCAACTCTCTCTAAGACTTCACTTGCTCTACTTTTCGCTTCAGATTGAGATACACCACTAAGTGATAATCCCATTTCAACATTTTGTAATACACTTAAATGTGAAATTAGATTATGTGATTGAAAAATAAAACCTATAGAATTATTTCTATACATGTCCCACTCATGATCAGTAAAATTCTTTGTAGATTTTTCGTTGATAATTAAATCACCTTTATCAGCGTGATCCAAACCTCCAATAACATTTAACAAGGTTGTCTTTCCACAACCAGAAGGCCCCAAAACAGTAACGAATTCTGCTTGTCTGAATTCAACTGAAATATTGTCAAGAGCATTTTGAGAAAACTCACCTATTACATAAGTTTTCGAGATGTTTTTTAGTTTAAGCATAATTATTCTCCTTCATATATCCATGCTCTAAAATATTTAAATATTCTTCAAGCAATGTCTTTGATTTTTTGTATTCTAATTCTTTTTTAGCTGATATAAATATTGTATGTTTTAAAATAAGAAAAGCTATATCAATTGTATGTTTAATCTTACTTTCATCTTTATTAAATCCAAATTGATTATAGTCAACTACTTCGTATATTTTTTGGCAATCTTCAAAAATCGGTAATTCTTCTCTGTGTTTTTTTACTTCCTCATCATAATGTGTTTGAAAATATACCAAAATATTGAACAAGAATTTTTTATGAGTGTTTTCTTGATATAAATCAAAAATATTCTTGTGTATACTAATAATAATTTTTTTCAAATCTCCATTAACATCTTTTGAAATTTTAACAATCTCGTTATTCATTCTTTCTCTAAATAGTTCTAATAAGTATGTTAATAAATCGTATTTATCCTCAAAATACGTGTAAAAACTGCCTCTTGAAATTTTTGCATTTTTTACAATTTTGTTAATTGAAACCTCGGAAAAAGGTTTATCTGCAAATTCAATTAAAGATTCTTTTATAATGCTATTTTGTTTTTCTTTTGATAAGTTTAGAAATGTCATACTCGGCATTATTTTCACCTCAGGTATATTCTATATGACAACATGTCAGTTGTCAATTTATTTAACTCGTCATCACAGAAAAATCACTAAATAAAAATGTCAGTAATTTTTGCTTATACTGACATTTTTATATAATTTACAATTTTAATATTTTATCCAACTCAGTAATACAATATTTCTTATCGGACTCTTTTTCAATTTCTTCTATAACTTCTTTAGCTTTATTTAGCATTAAATCTCGATGAGATATGTCTTTGAGCAAATGATAAACTCTGACATTTGCTTCATAAGCGAAGAATAAATCAATATCCTTAAGATTAAGTTTTAAGGAATCATCTAAAACTTTTTTTGCGTAATACAAACTTGCTTCCAATAAATCTGCCTCTGCAAATACTCTTGATACTTGCCAGTTGCTTCTGATGAAGTTAATTTGATTACCTACTAAAGACCAGTAATACTTAGATTTGAAAGTAAGATCAATCATTTTTAGAGTTTCTTCTACGGTTCGATTGTTTTTTTCTATGAAGTCCCAAGTTTGATTAAATGCTTGCTTTGCTAAACTACGTATTTCGTCGCTCATCATAATTTACTTTTTAGCCGCCTCTCTAAAGATTTCTAATCCTTTAGTTGTTAAAG
>JBAYZV010000001.1:0-39320 GCA_041672325.1 Candidatus Izemoplasmatales bacterium | reverse complement strand
AGTAAGTACTCTTGTTGTTTCTTGGAATGAAGCAGCTGACAAGAATGAATCGGATTTCAAACTCGCCTTAGTAATACCAAGTAAAATAGGTCTTGCTACAGCAGGTTTTTTATTTTCTTTAAACGCCATTCTGTTCGCTTCAATGAATTGATTTATTGAAACTTGACTTCCAGGCAATAAATCAGTGTCGCCTTCTAAGATTACAATTAATCGTTTAGACATTTGTCTTACAATAATTTCAATATGTTTATCTGAAATATCAACACCTTGAGAACGATATACTCTTTGAATTTCTGAAATAATATATTTTTGTACAGATTCAATATTAGTAACACGTAAAAGTTCTTTTGGATTAATAGTTCCGTCAGTTAATTGTGTTCCAGCTGTTATGTATTCGCCTTCTGCAACTCGAGGTTGAACATTTGAATTAGTTTCATAATGTTTTTCTTCGATATCATTTTTTATGTAAATTATATAACGTTCTTCAATTGGCTCGATTCTTGATACAGTTCCACTAATTTCTGAAATAATTGATTTAAGTTTTGATTTTCTCGCTTCAAATAATTCTTGAACACGAGGTAAACCTTGTGTAATATCATCTCCGGCTACCCCACCAGTATGGAAAGTTCTCATTGTTAATTGAGTACCAGGTTCTCCAATTGATTGGGCAGCAATGATACCTACTGATTCACCTACTTCAGCTTTCTCACCGGTAGCTAGATTTTGTCCGTAGCATTTACGGCAAATTCCGACTTCGGCTGTACAAGTTAATGCTGTTCTAATTGAAGCAGAAGAAATTCCAGCATCTGCGACTTTTTTCGCTTTAAAAGAATCAATATATTCATTACGTTTAACTAAGACTTCACCAGTTGTTGGATGAATTATATTTTGAGATGCATAACGACCTGTTATTCTTTCTTCAAAACTTTCAATAACTTTACCATCGCGGTTTAAGATTTCTTCAACCCAAACGCCATTGTCAGTTCCGCAGTCTTCAACTGAAATAACAACATCTTGACTAACATCAACTAATCTTCTTGTTAAGTATCCTGATTCAGCTGTTTTTAAAGCAGTATCCGTAGAACCTTTTCTCGCACCATGGGTTGAAATAAAGAACTCGGACATTGTTAAGCCTTCACGGAAAGATGCCTTAATCGGTAATTCAATAGTATCTCCACTTGGGTTGGCCATAAGACCACGCATACCAGCTAACTGTGTAAAGTTAGAAGCGTTACCTCTGGCTCCTGAATCACTCATCATAAAGATATGGTTATCGTTTTTAAGTTCATTGATAAGTCCATCTTGGATTTCGTCTTTAGCTAACTTCCATTCATCAATAACAAGTTTTTTTCTTTCGTCATCAGTTAACATACCCATTTGGAATAAATTATGTATTTCATCCACTTGTTTGTCATGGGCAGATAAAACATCTGCTTTCTTAGAGTAAACTTGAACATCAGAAGCTGCAACTGTAATTCCGGCTAATGTTGAATATTTGAATCCAATGTTTTTCATCTTATCAAGCATTTTTGAAGTTTCATTTATTTTATATTTATCAAAGATTTTAGCAATGATTAAACTTAAGAATTTCTTTTTAAACGGTGAAACTAAAGGCATTTCGCTAATAATACTATGAATATCTTCACCTGGTTTTATAAAATATTTAGATGGAGTTTCAATAGTAAGGTTAGTTTCAGTTGGTTCGTTAATATAAGGGAAACTATCTGGCATAATTTTATTAAAGATTAATTTGCCAGGTGTTGTTACCAAATAATATGACGTTAAACTTTTCGGAACACGTTTCATGAAAGATAGAATGTTATTAGATTGCATGAAGCTGATATCATCAACTTCAACTTCATCCTCAACAAAATCTACTGAAGGTGTTATATGACTATCAATCTTCATTGCTATACGTGTGTGTAGTGTAAGATAATCATTTTCTAGCGCTAACATTACTTCATCGTAATTACTGAAATATGACCCTTCGCCAATTTCTCCAGCTTTTTCTAAAGTTAAATAGTAGTTACCTAAAACCATGTCTTGAGATGGAGTAACGATTGGTTTTCCATCTTTTGGCGCAAGGATATTATTAGAAGCTAACATTAATACACGAGCCTCAGCTTGTGCTTCTTCTGATAAAGGAACATGAACTGCCATTTGGTCCCCATCAAAGTCCGCATTAAATGCTGTAGTAACTAATGGATGCAAACGAATAGCTTTTCCTTCTACTAATTTTGGTTCGAATGCTTGAATACCAAGTCTATGAAGTGTAGGCGCACGATTTAGTAATACTGGATGTTCTCTAATAACATCTTCTAGTACAGCCCATACTCTTTTGTCTAATCTTTCTATTAAAGTTTTTGCATTTTTAAGATTTGAGCTGATTCCTCTTTCAATCATTTCTTTGATAACGAAAGGTTTAAATAAAGTAACAGCCATTTCTTTTGGTAAACCACATTGATACATTTCCAAGTCAGGGCCAACCACGATAACGCTACGACCAGAATAGTCAACACGTTTTCCAAGTAAGTTTTGACGGAAACGACCTTGTTTACCTCTTAACATATCGGATAGTGATTTCAACGCTCTATTACGTTCAACAACCATTTTTCTTCCACGTTTTGAGTTATCAATAAGTGCATCTACCGCTTCTTGTAACATACGTTTTTCATTTTTTGTTATTAAGTGTGGAGCATTTTGTTGATACTGACGCTCTAAACGTTTGTTACGGTTCAAAATTCTTCTGTATAAATCATTAAGATCTGTTGTCGCGAACCGTCCACCATCTAGTTGTACCATAGGTCTTAAATCTGGTGGAATAACTGGTAAAACTTCTAAAACCATCCACTCTGGTTTATTATCAGAGTTGTGGAAAGCTTCAACAACACTTAATCTTTTAACTATTTTTTCTCTTCTTTGTTTTGATGCAGTTTTAAGTTCAACTCTTAGTCTTAAAGTCTCTTCTTTTAAGTCTAACTTTTGTAATAAGTATTTAACGGCTTCTGCACCTGTTAAAGCTTTAAAACGAGAACCAAACTCGAAATATTTATCAGTATATTCTCTTTCTGATAAAATTTGTTTAAATTCTAAATCTGTGTCACCAGCTTCAACTACAATATATGAAGCTAAGTAAACTACTTCTTCTAAATCTTTAGCTTTAATATCTAGCAATATTGCAAGACGAGAAGGAGAATTTCTTAAATACCAAGCATGAACTACTGGAGCTTTTAACTCAATATGCCCCATTCTTTCTCTTCTTACTTTTGCTTCTGTAATTTCTACACCACAATTAGGACAAATCTTACCTGGGTGTGAACTCTTTTTTGATTTGTTTGAACAAGCACATTGATAATCTTTGGTTGGTCCAAAGATTCTTTCACAGAATAAACCATCTTTTTCTGGTTTCAATGTACGGTAGTTGATTGTTTCATGTTTTGTAACTTCTCCAAAAGACCAACTTCTTATTTCTTCAGGGGAAGCCAATCTAATCTTCAAATGCGAAAATTTTTGACTCATAATCTTTCCTCCTTACGATTGAAACCCAAATTTATTGATGTAATCTTCTTGATCGTTGTCTACCAAGCTCTTATCAACTTCATTAGCTCCTGTATCCTTATTAATAAGTTCTACATAAAGACCTAATGACCTTAATTCTCTTGTTAAAACTCTAAATGATTCTGGTAAAGATGGTGCTGGAATTGGTTTGCCATCAGTAATTGCTTTAAATACTTTATTACGACCGATAATATCATCAGACTTCACTGTTAACATTTCTTGTAATGTATATGCAGCTCCATAAGCTTCTAATGCCCAAACTTCCATTTCCCCAAATCTTTGACCACCATTTTGTGCTTTACCGCCCATTGGTTGTTGGGTAACTAAAGTGTAAGGCCCAACGCTTCTAGCATGTAATTTATCATCAACCATATGATCAAGTTTAATCATATACATAACACCAACGGAAACTCTATTATCGAATTTTCTGCCAGTACGTCCATCATACAATACATACTTACCATCTGGTGCCATTCCTGCTTCAGCCATAATTTGATCTAAATCGCTTTGTTCAACACCGTCGAATACCGGTGTCGCAACATGAATACCTAATTGTTTAGCCGCCATGCCTAAGTGAATTTCTAACACCTGGCCAATATTCATACGTGAAGGAACACCTAGCGGGTTTAACATGATGTCAATTGGTGTACCATTTTCCATGTATGGCATATCTTCCGGTGGTAATATCTTAGAAATAACACCTTTATTTCCATGACGCCCAGCCATTTTATCACCTTCAGAAATTTTACGTTTCTGAACAATATAAACTCTTACAGACATATTAACGCCAGGATTAAGTTCATCTTTACCTCTAGTAAACACTTGAACTGATCTAACAATACCACCGCCACCATGAGGGACTCTTAATGATGTATCTCTAACTTCTCTTGATTTTTCTCCAAATATTGCAAGTAATAGTTTTTCTTCAGGTGATGGATCAGTTTGGCCTTTCGGGGTAACCTTGCCAACTAAGATATCGCCTTCTTTTACTTCAGTACCAGGTATAATAATCCCATCAGCATCTAAGAAACGACGACCATCCTCTCCAACGTTTGGAATTTCACGAGTAATTTCTTCTTTTCCTAGTTTTGTATCTCTTGCTTCTATTTCATATTTTTCAATATGGATTGATGTATAAACGTCATCTTGAACTAATCGTTCATTCATAATAACAGCATCTTCATAGTTATATCCGTTCCAAGTCATGAAAGCAACCACAACATTTCTACCGATAGCTAATTCACCTTGATCCATTGAAGGACCATCACCGATTATATCGCCAGCTTTAATCTGTTCTCCTAATTTAACAATAGGAGTCTGATTAACGCAAGTTCCTTGGTTAGACCTTAAAAATTTAACTAATTCATAGCGTTCTAATTCACCCTCATTAGTTCTAATTCTAATTTCTTTGCCATCTACATATTCGACAATACCATCGCTCATCGCGATTACTGATGTTCCTGAATCATGAGCTATTTTGTACTCAATTCCAGTACCTACAAATGGTGCTTCAGGTTTTAATAAAGGAATTGCTTGACGTTGCATGTTAGCACCCATAAGTGCACGGTTGGCATCATCATGTTCGAGGAAAGGAATTGATGCAGTTGAGACAGAAACAATTTGCTTCGGAGAAACGTCCATAAAGTCGCATCTATGTTTATCAAAAATTCTTGTTTCCCCATTTTGTCTAGCTACTACTCTGTCTTCTTTAATAGTCATATCATCATTCAAAGTAATATTTGCTTGGGCGATAATATGATCACGTTCTTGGTCAGCAGACAAGTAATATAATTCATCAGTCACTCTACTTGTTGCTTGATCTATTTTTAAATATGGAGTTTCGATAAATCCATATTTATTTACCTTAACATAACATGCTAATGAGTTAATCAACCCAATATTTTGACCTTCTGGGGTTTCAATCGGACAAATTCTACCGTAATGACTTTGATGAACGTCACGAACTTCAAAACCCGCACGGTCTCTTGTAAGTCCACCAGGCCCAAGAGCTGAAATTCTACGCTTATGAGTTAATTCATCAAGTGGGTTAGTTTGTTGCATAAATTGAGACAACTGACTGCTTCCAAAGAATTCTTTAATAGAAGATGTTAAAGGCCTAATGTTAATCAAGTTTTGTGGTGTTATTGTACGCGGATCTTTTGTAGACATTCTGTCTTTAACATTTTTTTCCATTTTTGCTAAACCAATACGGAATTGGTTTTTCAGTAATTCACCAATCAACCTTAATCTTCTGTTTCCTAAATGGTCAATATCATCAAGATTCCCTACTCCATTATAAAGGTTAAGATAATAAGAAATACTTGCTAATATATCAGATGTCGTTACATGTAACGCTATTTCAGTTGAATTATTACCTAATAATTTAATCCTTTTGGCTTCGCCAGCATCATCTTTAATATCTACGTTTAACACTTCTACTAAAGTGTTTCTAACGATATTTTGAACGAACGCTTCTTCTTCCCCTTCAGGGGCTATTTCATTACGATTTTCACGATCAATAATTTGTTTTAATTCTTTTTCCAATTCTTTGTCAAAGGTCACTCTTTGCAAAAGAACAGAACGATTTTTATCTATTATATCTAAACTATCATAATCTAATTTAGTAGATTTTGATATAATAACTTCACCAGTTTCAGGATCAACTAAATCTTTACTTAACTTAACAATAATATCTTTATCAAGTAGCGATTTAACGCGATTTACCACATCTAATTTTTGATTTACTTTAAACCGTCCTACATCAGCTAAGTCATAACGTTTTTCATCGAACAATCTAGAAACAAAGAACTCTCTAGCACCTTCGATAGTAGCTGTTTCGCCTTGTCTTATTTTCGCATAAACTTCTTTCATAGCTTCTTCAGCGTTTTGTGTTAAGTCCTTTTCAAAAGTGTTATCAAGTAATTCGTGTTCGCCAAAAATGTCAACAATTTGCTTTTTAGTTGAGAATCCTAAAGCTTTAATCATCGTTGACAATAATATTTTTTTAGATCTATCTATTTTTGCATAAAGAATATCTTTAGAACCCATTTCATACTCTAACCAAGCACCTCTAGTTGGAATCACTTGTCCTAAGTATTTATGTTGAAGTGTTTTCTTATCAACTTCTTCAGAAAAGAAAACTCCAGCTGATCGAACAATTTGTGAAACGATAACTCGTTCAGACCCGTTGATAACAAATGTTCCAACCGGTGTCATCATAGGTATATCTCCCATGAATATTTTGTTTTCAACAATGTTATCATCACTTAGAACTTCGCCAGTTTTACTATCGACTAAGTTTTTATTCTTTAAGCGAACAGTAACTTTTAAAGGTCTAGAATAATTAACATCTTTCTCTTTACATTCTTTAACGCTATACTTCGCAGGCTCAAATTCAAAGTCACCAAAATACAATTCTACATTACCATTAAAGTTGGTAATCGGAGAAATGTCAGCAAACAATTCTTTTAAACCAGTTTCCATGAACCACTCAAAAGATTCTGTTTGTACTTCAATAAGATTTGGCAATTCTACATTGGATTTGACTCGGGAATAATTTCTTCTTTCTCTTGCCTTGCCGTATTTGACGGATTTGTAATTCACATAATCACCTCATAAACTAGATTTTGGATAAGTTTTTGTTAAAATAATACAAATAAACACAAAAATGCGCATTCTATCGCATTTTAATATTTTATCACAATTGAACAACGCAGTCAATTATTTAATGCACTTTATTAAATAATACCCACTTTTCTTAGCAATAACTTCAACTTTCTGGAAAATTGATTCACATTTTTTGATTGCAGATAAAGCTCCATGTTTTTTATTGATTACAAAAATAAGAGCTCCTAAATTGTTCAAATGCAAAAAAGCATCAGAAAAAATCCGATAAATAACATCTTTACCGGTTCTAATAGGCGGATTAGTTATAATCAAATCAAATGTTCGACTAATTTCGTTGAATCCATCACTATAAAAAACTTCAACATCAACCTTGTTTTTTTCTGCATTTTTTTGGGTAAGTTTTATAGCTCGATCATTAACATCAGTCATAATAACATGTGCTTCAGGGTGGAATGATTTATAAATTATCCCTAAAGGCCCATAACCAGACCCTACATCCAAAACTGTTTCTACCCCATTATCAATAACTGTTTCTATTAATAATCTAGAACCAAAATCAAGACCCATTTTCGAAAACACTCCATGATCAGTAACGAAAGAAAATTTTTTATCTTTAATGTTTACAAAAATTGTTTTTTCATTAGATTTCAATGAATCATTTTCCTTAGAATAGTAATGCGACATAGCTACTCCTTCAAAAAGACTAAAAACCTGAGAAAATACTCAGGTTTATATGCCTTCAATAAGAAAATTATTTAATTTCTACTTTAGCGCCAGCTTCTACTAATTTGTCAGCTATTTCTTTAGCTTCGTTTTCTTTTACTTTTTCTTTAACAACTACTGGAGCTGAATCTACTAATTTCTTAGCTTCAATTAATCCAAGACCTGTTAACTCTCTAATTACTTTAATAACTTTAACTTTTGATGCTCCAGAATCTGTTAATGTAATATTAACTTCTTTTGGTCCTTCATCTACTGCTTCTTCAGCTACAGCTACCGCTGGTCCAGCTGATACTGCTGTTGGATCGATACCGAATTCTTCTTTCATTGCATCGATAAGTTCTTTAATTTCTAAAATATTCATTTCTTTTAATGATTCAATAAAATCTTTAGCGTTTAATTTTGCCATTGTACTTTCCCCCTAATTAATTACTTTCTACAGTTTCTTCTTTTTTTGTTAGCATATCTAAGCCAACTGATAATTCTCTTAATGGTGCTAATAATTGTGTTGCTAACATTGCAAGCAATGTTTCTTTTGGTGGTAATTGTGAAATTTCCTTGATTTGATTTTGATTGTAATAGTCGCCATCAACAACACCTGATTTGATAACGATTTTTTTGTTTTTCTTTGCAAAAGTATATAATACCTTCGCTGCTGCTATTGAGTCTTCATACGCAAATACAACTCCGTTTGGACCTTTTAAATCTTGAGTTAAGTCAGCAAATCCTACCTCTTGAGCGGCTCTTCTAGAAATATTGTTTTTAATAACAATGATTTCACAACCAGCATCACGTAGTAAACCACGTAATTCCTCAGTTTTTTCTACAGTTAAGCCTTGGTATTCAGCGACAACTAGCGATTTAGCGCGAGACATTTTTTCAGCGATCTTTTTAACTTCTGTTTCTTTGAAGTTAATAATGTTTTTATTAGCCATTCTAGACCTCCTTATGTCTTTAAAATAGAAAACCTCTTCTTCGTTTGAGAAAAAGAGGAATAAATAAACTTTATTTATTATTTCTTTGTCTCGGTAGGAAATTAAGCGTGCAAGCTCCTACTGTCTACGATAAAGTTATTTACTTTTTTGTACTTCAACTTTAACGCCAGGCCCCATTGTTGATGAGACACTAACATTTTTCATGTATACACCCTTAACAGTTGAAGGTCTCGCTTTTTTGATTGCATCTAAAATTGTATTATAGTTATCTACAAGTTTAGCTGTTTCAAAAGAAACTTTACCAAAAACTACTAAGATGTTCCCAAATTTGTCTACACGATAAGTAATCTTACCGCCTTTTGAATCTTCTACAGTCTTAGCAATATCCATTGTTACAGTACCTGTCTTAGGGTTTGGCATCAAACCTTTAGGTCCTAATAAACGACCGATTTTACCAAGAGTAGCCATCATGTCCGGTGTAGCGATTACTACATCAAACTCAAACCAACCTTCTTTGATTTTTTCCATTAAATCATCATCGCCGACATAATCAGCGCCAGCATCTTTTGCTTCTTGAGCTTTCTCGCCACGAGCGAAAACTAAAACTCTTTTAGTTTTACCAGTTCCATGCGGTAAAACTAATGCTCCCCTTAAATTTTGTTCTGCTTTACGAGGGTTTAAGTTTAAGTTGAAAGCTAATTCCATAGATGCATCGAATTTTTCAAAGGAAATTGATTTTACTAATTCTACAGCTTCTTCGATTGCGTATTTCTTATTACGATCAACCTTAGCGAAAGCCTCAGAATATTTTTTTCCTTGTTTAGCCATGTTCTTTCCTCCTATATTTGGTTTTAGCGGAATGTCCTCCCAATTATATAGTTGTATATATCAAACAACTAATAAACTTAGTCTTTAACGACAATTCCCATGTTTCTTGCCGTACCTGCAATAATGTTCATTGCTGCATCAACATCATTAGCATTTAGGTCTGGCATTTTGATAGTCGCAATTTCTCTTAGTTGTTCTTTTGTAATAGTAGCGACAGTCTCGGTTTTTGAATTTCCTGCTCCTTTTTGAATCTTACATGCTTTCTTTAACAAATCACTTGCAGGTGGTGTTTTTGTTATGAATGAGAATGAACGGTCATCATAAACGGTTAGCACTACTGGAATAACACTACCGATTTGTTCTTTTGTCCGATCATTAAATTGCACGCAAAATTGTTGAATGTTAACCCCTGCTTGTCCCAAAATCGGTCCAATTGGTGGTGCAGGTGTTGCTTTTCCACCTGGAACTTGCAGTTTAACAACGCTTTTAATTTCTTTAGCCACGAAAGACACCTCCTTATTTTCGTGATGTGGTTATAGGAATTTTCTTCCTCCCACACAAATCTTTTGACACGCTGAATTATTATACAATAAAACCTATTTTTAGTCAAGATTTTTTTACTGTAAAAATATTATTATTAAATATCATATTTCGCTGTAATTTCTGCTGGAGTTTTACTCAAAAGTGTAAATATTGGTAACATTCCGAAAATGATATTCACTATGTATATCGCTATTATACCACCTATGAATAAATAAAACGGAAAATAGAATGCTCTTGTGAAGTCATCGAGTTGTGCTTGTAATTCAGTAACCAGATAAGATGTAAACAAATAACTGGTTAATGATCCAATTGTTGTAAAAGTGATAATTTCAGATAAAAATATCTTATAAATATCTCGCTTTGTAGCTCCAATAGCTCTGTAAACGCCAATTTCTTTAATTCTGTTGAGCATACTTGATCTCATCATAAAGAAAATATAAATAACAATACCCACAAGTATAACTACTACCTGACTAATTTTATTAGCGTTATCAACCCTTATAGAGGCTTGTCTTTCAGCTAAAGATTGTTCGTAAATATTATATAATTCATAGTCCAAATCATTAAAATCATTAATCGCTTTTTCAATATCTTCAACATAAAATAATAGATATTCATCATTATATCGTTCTAAATTAATATTATGTAATTGTAATTTTGAAAAGTATTCGTTAGAAACAACAATAGAATTCCCTGAATAAGAATACTCTTCATCATTAGGCTCATAAAACCCAACTACTGTAGACTCTATATCGAAAGAATAATGTAACTGAATCTTATCGTTGATGTTCAAACCACTAACTGATGAAGCCAAAATCTCATTTTCATTAATAATATTTCTACCCTCAACAATTTTAATTCTTTCTTTAACCACTCCATGCGTTACTATATCTGTATAAGAATAGTAATCAATAAATGCATGAATAGCGCTATCTTCAACAATCACTATCGGAGATTCAGTTTTAACAATTCCAGAAATAATGAACTTATTTGGAGAATATGAAGAATATGCATTTTGAACTATTTCAGCTCCGATAAGCTCTTCAACCTTATTCACGTTTAAATCTAAAAGCTTTTTGTCATCGATTAATTTCTCAGCTACCCATTCATCAATTGCTATCTCATAATAATCATCGGGTAATCCACCATAAGTAACTTCTACATCATCGTAATAAGATAATTTAACGGGGTATGCTTCAAAATAAACTCTTGCTCTTCCTTGATAAAAATCATTAAAATTCAAAACCATATTTGGCGAACTAAAATATGGTGATAATTCCACATTATCAATCTGATTTAATATATCATTTATTTCATCGTAAGTTAAATTCTTTTGTTCATGATTAACACTCATTAAATCACGAGGTGTTTTTAAAAAGTCTTTATCATCAACATATGTAGCACTACCAAAAGTAGCTAATTGAAAAACTAAAATTGCTGAAATTATGAAATATCCTAATAGGAATAATTTTCCTACGACCTTTCGTTTGGAGAAAACACGGTTAAATCCAGCCTTAAGTGTAGTTTTCCATCTAATAAATGATTTCTTCTTAACCTGAGAATCTATTTTTTTAAATTGTAGCAAATTAAAATCATATTCAGAAATATCGCTTATTTCTCGTTTTTTATAATGATCATCTATTAATTTTATTTCAGAAGTGTTATCAATAAATTTAATCTTCCTTTTTGATTTAACTTTAACATACAAATTCCCTTTAAATTCAACTAACTTAAGGTTTAAGCTTTCATCTTTTTCATGGTCAAAATAGTAATCTATTCCACTTTCTTTTAAACTTTCGTCGCTATTTAAATCTTTAAGATAAATATTTCTATCATCAACATGATCAAAACCCATTGCACTTGTATTCAAATAATCATTTACAACTTGTCCATCACTAAGTTCTATTATTCTATCTGCGTAAAAGTCAACAAGCCCTCTTTCGTGAGTAACTAAAATTACCAATCTTGTTTCGGATATTTTTTTGATTATACTCATGATTTCAAAAGTATTATTAGCGTCCAAATTTCCTGTAGGTTCATCTGCTAAGACAACTTCAGGATCTTTAGCTAATGCTCTAGCTATAGCTACGCGTTGTTGTTGACCACCAGAAAGCGCTTTGACATTTCGCTTTCGATAATTATACATACCAACACTTTCTAAAACATAATTAACCCTTTCTTCCACTTCAACTTTATCATATACCCCAGCCATATTAAGAACTAATTCAATGTTTTCATAAACTGTTTTTGATAACACTAAATTATAGTTTTGAAAAATATAGCCTATTTTTTGATTTCTCAACATATCCCAACGCATAGGGACATAACGTTTAATAATTTCGTTGTCAAATACTATTTCTCCACTTTGAAAACTATCTAACCCTCCAATAACATTTAACAAGGTTGTTTTTCCACAACCAGATGGTCCAGTTAAAGCTACCAAGCCTGTTTCCGGAAAGTCAAGATTAGTATTATTTATAACGTGAATTTGATTAGATTTACCCTTATTATAAAATTTATTTAAATTTTTTAAACTTATCATAACGCTACTCCAAATCTGTCTTTAATGTCTTTGATACACTATTAGAAAAAATCTTATTGCAATATCTCCTAGAAATAAACAAAGACATTATTAATAGTAATATAAAATACACAAAAAACTTCGGTAAATCGAAGACCTTAAATGCATTAAATGGTTCTTCTATGTTTCCTGGTAAACTTAGTGAAATTACAACAAATATAACAAATGACACAATTAAGATATAAAAGTTCTCTAAGTAAATAAAAGCTTTAATTACTTTTTGATTTGCACCTATTGTTCTAAAAATAGCATAGTCATGAAGTTTTGTGTTTATAATCATCTTGAAAATGATATATGATATAAAAGTAGAACCAATCATCGTTATTAATAAAACAGAAATCATTCCAATATTCATTATCATCAATAAAAGGCCTTCATACATTTCTGTTGGTTGAGAGTCAAACGGATAAATTAGTTTGTATTTAAAACTAAGTCCATCTCTTAATCTAGCAATTTGTTTAACTAAGCTATCTACATTAATATCTGTCTTAGTCATTAAACTAACTTGATATATTTCATCATACGCAATTAAATCATATGTATTTTGATTCATACGTAGAATATACTCATTATTGTTACTATCTAAAATCAAATCAATTGCATATGTTTTATCAACATAATAATCTTTAATGTTCAATTTTGCATCTACAGTACATGTGTCAAGGCAAGAATTTGGTATATAATCCATAGTAGTTTTAATCTCATTATCAGCCAAAGTAGAATCAATCACTATGTTATCGCGAGATAAAACTAAGCTAAATTCATTATATTCTAATCTTACATCAGAGTAATCAGAAAAATAAGATATATACTTAATTTCTTCCCACTTTTCTTCAGTTACATAAATGTAACTTTTGTCCATATAAGAATTACTTGTTAAAAAACTAGTATCAACAACACCAGCAACCTCAAACTCTAGTTCATCTAAATTAGTTTCATAAGCTCTAGTATAAACATCACCGATAATATCTGCGCCATCTGAAAGATAATAACTAGAAAGTCCAAGTATGATTTGGCTTTTTTCCTCTGGCATCTCACCATAAGGTATTTCTATATCCTCTGGCAAAACCGATAACGGTAGAAAACTAGCGTTTATCCAAAAAACATCACTATCATCTGAATTAGAAATAAGACCAACGCTATAGTCCAAAGCATAATCTTGAGATATGATTGCTTTAACTTGAGAATAATCACCTAGTTCTTTTAAATCACTTGGAGTTAAAGCCATATTGTCGGTTCTTCTAACAACAACGCGATCTGGATTAATATAATTAAAGTGAGAATTGTAGGAATAATTTGAATCATTAGAAACAATGATATAACCACCATATGCAATTCCTACAAAAATAGCAAAGAAAGAAAAAACTAGAATCATTAATACTGTTTTCTTAGGTACAGCGAATAGATTTCTTAAAGAAAGTCTTAATAAAGATAAAAAGTCAATTTTATACTCTTTATCTTCTAATTTTGGTAAATCATTTTTTTCTACTTTTTTTAATTCTTTATCTTCAACAATTTCGCCATCAAAAATTCTGATTTTTCTTGTAGCAAACTCTTCTACTTGAGTAAAATCATGTGTTACCATGATAACTAATTTATCTTTAGCTATATCAGCTAATAATTGTATAATTTGTCTAGCTGATTCAGAATCCAGATTCCCTGTTGGTTCATCAGCGGCTATTATAGGACAATCCTTAGCCAAAGCTCGAGCTATTACAACTCTTTGTTTTTGACCACCACTTAATTTTGTCGCTTTATGTTTATAATGCTTTTTAAGTCCAACTTTTTCAATAATCTCCATTGCTCTTTTTTTGATTTGGTCCTTTGGATAACCTGAGAGCAACAGTGGAGCTTCAACATTTTGTAAAACTGTATAAGAGTCGATTAAATTGTAATCTTGAAAAACAAAAGCTACATACTTTTTCCGATAGTTTTCCATGTCACTAACAGAAAAATAAGATGTTTCTTCTCCATTAATATACATTTCGCCTTCTTCATAAGTATCTATTCCGCTTATAACATTTAAAAGGGTAGTTTTACCAGACCCTGACTCACCTACGATTGCTACAAATTCATTAACATGTAACTCTAAATCAACTTTTCTTAATCCTAATGCTATAACATCATTAGAACTGTAATACTTAGATACATTCTTCAATTTAATCATCAGCAATATTCCTCCCGATAAACATGGTTTTATTATATCATTATTTATTTTATTTCTAAATACATTCTTTTTTTCATGTCTTTTTTTAAAAAAGCGATTCAACTCAAACTAGTTAGAATCGCTAAAAAAACTTTTAGATTACTAATGAATATTTTCATAAACTTCAGTTTGGTTTTTTCCCTTTTCTTTCGCTTGATATAAAGCTTGATCGGCAAAATCCATCATTAGTGCATAAGTAGATTTCCTTTGAGGTATTTGAGAAATAATACCGATAGAAATCGTAAGATATTGACTAACATAAGATTTTTCATGCTTAATTTTTCTAGATTGTAGATTTTTATTAATTGATTTGGCAATCTTTTTAGCTTCTTCAATGTCGCAATCATAAGCTATTAAAACAAATTCATCTCCACCAAATCTAGCTACTAATGCGTCTTTTCCTTCAATAGATTTTTCCAAAATCCTAGCCAGTTTCTTTAACGCTTCATCTCCGATTAAATGTCCATAAAAATCGTTATATTCCTTAAAGTTATCAATATCAATAATCATCATTGTAAGATTAGCTTTATTCTTATACCCTCTTGTAAAGGCTTCTTGTGCGTAATCATCTAAGCGTATTCTGTTTGCAATTCTAGTTAATCCATCCATATCGCTCAATGCTTTTACTTCTTTATTAATCTTTTGGAGTTCTTTAGTTACTTTTTCCAATCTTTCTGTTTTTTCTTGAAGATCTTTATTCATTTTTTGGTACATTTCACTTTCTTCAAGCGCATTCCACGTTCGAAGTTGAAAATCTATACTTTTTAATCTATGTTCATTATTTTGAGTTTCTTGATCACTTTTAAGTTTAGTTCCTAAAGCATAATACTTGCAAGCATGTTCAAACTCACCTAAGTCACTATAAATTTTCGAAAACAAATCATATATAGCGACAATTAAACGCTTGTCTTGAAGAGCTTCTGCTATTGTCTGGGCTTTTTCTAATAATTCTAAAGCTTTAGAACTTCGATTAAATTGATACTCTAATTGCGCTAAATCTTTATAAATTCTAGCGCTAGAAATTGTTTCATTACTATTTTTATAAACATCCATAGCAGCTAATAAATGTTTTAATGAATTATCATAATCTTTCAAGGAAAAATAAATTAAACCTAGATATCTTGATGCAAAACCTTCAATTATTTGATTATTAAGTTCCTTAGCTGTTACTAAGCTTTTCTCTAAATAATAAATAGCTGCTTGATAATTCTTCGTTTCATAATCTGTAACACCAATATTAGCTGTCGCAAACATACCTACACGAACAAACCCATTTTTCTCACTAATGTCCAAACATTGTCCATATGAATCTAGCGCCTTGTCATAATCACCTAATTCGCGATAAATTTCTCCTATATTGTTATGAATCATTGCTTGAGATTCATAACGTTCCAATAATTCGATAGAATTCAAAGCCATACGAAAATAGTAAAAAGATAAGTCATATAGTTTCATGTATAGATGAACATTCCCCAAAGTAGTATAGGTCATAGACTGAGCAAGCTTATCAACTGGTTCCATATTCAAGTTCAAAGAATTTCTTAAATATTTTATCGCATCATAAATATTACCTTGTCTAAATAAGCTTTCTCCAATATAGAAAGTTGCATAAATCTTTCCTTTTAAATAGTCAATCTCTTTAGAAAGTTCTAAAGCTTCTTCAGCAGCTTTATTAGCAGCTAAAGCATCTTTAGCAGACATACTATTAGCAAATGCATTTAATTCATCAATTCGCTTAATTATACTATTCGTATTTTTCTCGACCATGTTTAATCACTCCATACTTTTGTTAAGCAAAGTGATTTTATCACAAATGAAAACATAAATAAAGATGTCTATAATAAATCAATACTATTATTTTCTTATTTTCAAGTGATTTTAAAAAAAACAGTCTAGAAATTTCTAGACTGTTAATAATTACACTTATCTTAAATCACTTCAACATCAGTAAAATCTAACTCATAAGATGTCTGTCTTTCAAACATTTCAATAAGTACATGAATTTTGCCTTTATCCTGATCAATGTTTTCAACAACAACTTCTTGCCCTTCAAAATTACCAGTGATAATTCTAACTTTTTGACCTGGTTTAACATTGAATTTTTGTACTTGTAGCATACCGCATTTTTTAAGAATAGGGTTTATTTCATCAGGTTTTAACGGAACAGGTTTAGTTCCACCGCCACTACTTCCTAAGAATCCAGTAACACCAGGAGTGTTTCTTACAACGAACCAAGAATCATCAGTTACAATCATTTCAATAAACACATATCCTGGAAATATTTTAACAAGTTTTTCTTTTGGATTTTTATCCTTTTTATCTGCTGGTACTATTTCTTCAGGTATCATGACTTGAAAGATTTTATCTTCCATATTCATTGATTCAATTCTTCTTTCAATACTAGCCTTTACAGAATTTTCTAATCCTGAATAGGTCTGAACTATATACCAAAGACGTCTTTGGTTAATATCACTAAAATTAGCCATCTTTAATCCTTATTAATTTCCGTAAACTAATTTAAATAGTGGATCTAGAACTACTCCATAAAGAAAGAAAATAAACATTAAGAATAGTAAGAAAGAGAAAACTCTAGCACTATTACTAGCTAAGTCTTTTCCAGAAGGCCAATTAACCTTTTTCATTTCAGATATACTTGGTTTAATATAAGGAATAAATAGATAAACCAATACTAAAACCCCTATTAAAACTAGAAATGATCCAGTTAAAATTCTTCTTAAAGTTGTTTCAAAGAAAAAATCAATAATGCCAATTCCTGATGTGCCTAGTACTTCTGCTAATGTCGGAGATGCTGTACCGAATTTTCCTATTAAAATATAAACACCATATAAAATCAACACTGGTGAAAGAATTGCTAGTAGCCAGTTTTCAAATTTATATTCTTTTTTTAGGATTGACATTACTTTGCTTTCAGATTTAGGCGCTTTTACTTCAGTAGGCTTGATCTTTTTTTCTTTTTGTTCTTTTGCCATTTTATTACCCCCTACTTACCTTCTTTATGAATGGTATGCTTTTTGCATTTCTTACAGAATTTTTTAACTTCAAATCGAGTTGATTTGTCAGTTTTTTTCATCTCATAATTACGTGATGAACACTCTGTACAGATTAAAACAGTTTTATTTTTCATATTATCAACTCACTTGCTTTATTAATTTTATTAAAAAAAGCAGGAAAAGTCAAGAAAATCATGTCATTAAATGCAATTTAATTTTTTTTCTAATTCTATCCAATGCATTATATATCTTTTTTTCATCACAACCAAGATAAATAGCGGATTCCTTTACAGTTCTTTTTTCAAGAATCTTTATTTGATAAATTTGTTTTTCAAACTTAGATAAGGTTGTTAATGTCCGTATTATTTCTTCATCTCTAAAATATATTAAGTTATCCTCTTTAACAACAAAATCACAAATAATAGGTAACTTTTCAATTTTAAAATTGATATACTTCATTTTCTTATTCTTATATGAAATAAGGTAATTATTCAGATTAGATTCAAAAAATCTTGTAAATGTTTTATTAAAAATTTCATTAAATTTTATAATAGAACGATAAAGAAGCATTAACGCTTCCTGATAACAATCTTCGTAATCTTCAACTAGGTTGAAACTTTTGATTTTTTTCGCAATAAGATATTGATACTTATCAACCATAAATTTAAAAGCTTCTTCATCGCCTTCTTTAATTTGGTTGATAATCTCAAAATCATTATAATTGCGAAAAATCATTTAATTGTTTTTCTTCCTAAGAATGTCAAAAATAATTATCCCAGCACTTACTGAAGCGTTTAAACTGTTTACTCTACCAGCCATGTTTATTTTAACATTAAAATCTACTGTTTCTTTTATTAATCTAGACATCCCTTTTCCTTCACTTCCGATGACAACACATAATGGTTTATCAACGAATATTTTTAAATAATCTTCAGTTGCATCAAGACTAGTTCCGACTGTCCAAAACCCGTTCTTTTTAAGTTTTTCTAGGGTGTTTCGTAAATTTGTTACTTCAATAATCTTTATATTTTCAATTGCTCCAGAACTTGTCTTAGCTACTATACCACCTAGTTTTACTGAGCGATTCTTAGGAATAATTATTCCGTTTACGCCACCCGCCTCACAAGTCCTGATAATAGCTCCAAAATTATGGACATCTGTAATACCATCAAGCATAATCAATAAAGGTTTTAAAGAAAGATCTAATTCTTCTAAAAAATCTTCTAAATCATATGTTTTATAATCTTCCATTTCAAAAACTACTCCCTGATGATTCCCCTGGAATTTTTTCTTAAACTCATCCTTGGAAATAATTAAAGTTTTTACATTCCTTCTTTTAAGTATGTTTAGAAAATCAGGATTAGACCCATCCATAATATATGCTTGTATAATATCTTTTTTGTTGTCAATTATTTCTTGACAAGAATTTTTTCCGTAAATCTGAACACTCATTTATATCACCACTTATAGTTTAACATAAATCTATTGTTTGTATTTTGAAAGATTTTTTATTATAAAACCTTCTCAACTATAGATTCTTCATAACTTTTATCAATTACTTCAAATGTAAATTCCAAAATTTGTTCCAATCTTTCCCAGTTCTTTTCTAAATATAGATACCCAATAACCGCTTCAAAACCAGTAGATTTGTTGTAAGTCCCAACATCAACATTCTTTGGTTTATGTTTAGCAGTTTGGTTACGGCCACGTTTAAAAATTTTGATTTCTTCTTCAGAGTAAAATTCCTCAATAAGTAAGTTGGCTGCTAAAGCTTGCGATTTAGAATTAGTGTATTTAACTGTTAAATTATGTAAATCATTAACCAAAGTCAATCCTAAGTCTAAAGAATGTTGCCTTACTCGCATTTCGTAATAAGCGTCTCCAATGTAAGCTAGAGTTAAACCGTTGAATAAAATCATTTAATTCCTCTTTTTGACATTTCTTCTCTTAGTTCATCAGCTAAAGCAAAATTTTTAGAACTCCTAGCTTCTTGCCATTTAACGTAAAGTTGTCTATCATCGTCATTCATTGCTCTTAAGTCAACTTTTAGACCTAAGACATCCATCATATAAACAATTGCATTAAACAGCTCGTTAAGATGATTGTAGTCGCTTTTCTTACGAAGTGATTGATTAATAGTCTTTGTCAAAGATTGCATTGACGTAATAGCGTTAGCTGTATTAAAATCATCTTTCATAGCTTCATTAAATGTATTAATTTCCAATAACACTTCTTCATTTTTTATTGAAACATTATCGTTTAACTCTTTGGCTAAATCCAACTTAAAAAATAACTGTTTTACAGCAGTTTCTAATTTTTGCCATTCTTTAACATACATTGCAAAACTTTCTTCATCATAGTTTAATGGAGAACGATAATGTGTGCTTAACAAGAAATACCTTAAAGGCATTTTTTCTTCCACATCTTTAACTAAAACAACATTCCCCAAGCTCTTACTCATCTTTTCATTTTTAAAACTCAATCTACCGTTATGAACCCAATATTTAGCTAACGAATGATTATGTAAAGCTTTTGATTGAGCTATTTCATTTTCATGATGAGGAAATTGTAAATCTATGCCCCCTCCATGAATATCTATTTGTTCATGAAAGATATCATCAATCATTGCAACACACTCAGTGTGCCAACCAGGCCTTCCTTTAGAAAATGAAGAATCAAAATTAATTCCCACATCGGTTTTTTTCCAAAGAGTAAAATCCAATGGACTTTCCTTCTTTAGATTAATATCTACTCTACTTCCTGAAATTAAATCATCAATATTCCGATTACTTAAAATTCCATAATCTTTAATTCTGTCCACTCTGAAATAAACGTCTCCATCAACGTTATAGGCATAATCTTTATCAATTAAATCTTGAATAAACTTAATGATAAAACTCATATATTCTGTAACTTTCGGTTGCAGATAGTCTGTTTTACAATTAAGAGAACTAAGATCCTTTAAAAAAGCTTCAATATATTTCTTGCTGACTATAAGTTCACTAGAATTCTCTTCAATCGCTTTTTGGATAATTTTATCATCAACATCAGTAAAGTTAGAAGCATATTTTACTTCATAACCAAGTTTTTCAAAAAACCTTCTTACTGTATCAAAAAAAACCACGGGTCTAGCATTGCCAATATGGATATAATTATAGACTGTTGGTCCACAAACATACATATTTATTTTGTTAGGATGAATTGATTTAAAATCATCTAATTTGTTAGTATAAGAATTAAATATTTTCATATTATCTTGTATACTCATTATTTGTTAATTCCATTATTTAGAGCATACTTATCCTTTCTTTTAATAAACATAATAATTATAGTTGAAAAATAACTATTTTACAAGTAAAACCACTGATATCTAGTACAACGCAATAAATTTACAAATTATTGTTGGAAAATTAAATAAAAAGACTAAAAATGTATTATAATATCACTATATTTTTTTATGTAAGAGGTGATATAAATGATTGACATTATCAATTTGACTCAAACTTATAAATCCGGTAAAGGAGTGTTCAATCTAAACTTTTCGATAAAGAAAGGTGAGGTATTTGGATATTTAGGTCCTAACGGAGCTGGAAAAACTACCACGATTAGAAATATTCTTGGGTTTACAAACGCTAGTAGCGGAGAAGTTTTGATTAATGGTATAAACTCTAGAATAAACACTGAAGAGATTAATAAAAGCATTGGTTTTCTACCAGGTGAAATCGCTTTTTATAATAGTTTAAGAGGAAAAGAGTTTCTAGATTTATTGGCTAAACTTAGAAATCTAAATGACTTTACATTTAGAGAGCGCCTAGAAGAAAGATTTAAACTTGACACCAACATTTATATTAAAAAAATGTCTAAAGGTACCAAGCAAAAATTGGCTATTGTAGCAGCTTTTATGCATGACCCTGAAATTCTGATTCTAGACGAACCAACTTCGGGACTTGATCCACTAATGCAAAATATTTTTCTGGACCTTATTAAAGAGGAAAAACTTCGCGGAAAAACCATTTTACTTTCTTCTCATATTTTTGAAGAGGTAGAAAAAGTATGTGACAGAGCAGGAATCATTAAAAATGGACACTTAGTTGCTCTTGAAGATATCTTATCTTTAAAGCAACAAACTGCAGATATTTTTGAAGTAACTCTGGAAAAAGAAAACAATTTAATTCTACAAACCAGTTTAAAAATTAATCACGTT
The DNA here is from genome assembly GCA_041672325.1 of Candidatus Izemoplasmatales bacterium. Taxonomy (GTDB): domain Bacteria; phylum Bacillota_I; class Bacilli_A; order Izemoplasmatales; family Hujiaoplasmataceae; genus UBA2289. Next base: position 17,107 of record JBAYZV010000001.1, on the reverse strand, counting down.
AAGGATAATATTTATCAAGTTTGGGTTAAACACAATTATGAGCTCTTTTTCAATGAATTACAGAAGTTTAAAGTAATTAAAATCACTTCTATTAAAAGATCAATTGAAGATATTTTCATGAAGTATTATGGAGATGAACACAATGAATAAACATTTGTTAATATATAATCTAAAATCTAACATTATGATGTTTCTCTCATTTTTAAGTATTACATTAATGTATTCAATATTAGCTACAGCGATGTTTAACCCAGAAACATCGGAACTCTTGCAACAATTTGTTGATGTTTTACCACAAACCGTAGTTCAAATGATGGGATTTACTGATTTCGGATCCGAACTTACAGGATATTTAGCAACCTATTTATATGGCTTTGTTTTCTTTATTTTTCCGATGATATTCATTGTCATGTTAGGCAATAAGTTAATAGCCAAACAAGTTGATGATTCATCTATGGCTTATCTTTTAACTACACCTAACTCTAGGGTCAAAATCGCAACAACTCAAGCTTTTACTTTATTTATAAACCTCTTTTTTTTAATTGCAATTAATGTAATCATAATTATTATCATTTCTGAAATAGCTTTTAAAGGCCATTTAATGATTGGAAATTTTATTGGTTTAAACTTTGTTTTATTCGCCGTGCTCACTACAGTTAGCGCACTAGTGTATTTGATCTCCATACTCAATAGTGATTATGGTAAAGCTATTGGCTTAAGTAGCGCTTTTGTAGGTTATTTATTCATTATGAATATGATAACAAAACTAGGAAATAAACTTAACATACTTCGTTTTTCTACATTTCTAAGTTTAGTTGATACTGATAAAATATTCAGTTCAACAAGCTACACATTATTAACTGGTAGCATCACTTTAGTTGTTGGTATTTTAATATACTGTTTAAGTATTTTAATTTTTAATAAAAAAAGTCTCACTATCTAAGAATAAAAATAAAAAGCAAAAGGTCACTTTTATGGTGACCTTTTGTTTTTTTATTATGTTTAACTGTCAGTTACTATAATCTCACTATATTAGCAGCTTGAGGTCCTCTATCTCCATCAACAACGTCAAACGTTACTGCTTGACCGTTTTCCAAAGATTTGTAACCTTCACCTTGAATTGCTGAGTAGTGTGCAAAAATATCATTGCCTTGTTCATCAGTGATGAAACCATAACCTTTTTCTGCGTTAAACCATTTTACTGTTCCGTTCATTTAAATCTCCTTTATATATTTAGTACTACCTTATTATAACTACTATTAAAAAAAATTGCAAGTTAAAATTACCAATTTGGCGTCAATAAACGTTTTATAACTCGTCATTTGCACCCTTTTTGGCAATACCGCTTTCAATTCCAACATTTTTTATATCAGTAAATTTAGAAGATATCTTCTCTACTCTAAAGTTTACAGAGTCAGAATTTTTCTTTATTAAGTCGATTGCTCGAGTTAGTTTTAACCATTCATCTGTAAAACGATTGAATTCTTTACTTAGTTTGATTAACTCATCAGTAATTTGTTTAGTGTATTTGTTTCTTTCTGAGTCAATCACAAAAGCTTTAAAAGATGATATCAAAGGAATTATTGTTGTTGGTGATACTATGGTGATGAACTTTTCTCTAGCATATTCAACTACATTCTGCAAATTGGAGTGTAACAAAGCTAGTATTCCGTCACTAGGCACAAACATTAAAGCATAGTCAGTAGTCATAGGTGGATTAATATACTTTCTCGCAATATCTGTAATATGTTTTTTAACTTCTTGACCGAACTGAGAAATCAATTTTTGTTCCTCTTCTTTTGTTAAACCTTTATTATCAAAAAGTTTGGAATAAGAAGAGTAAGGAAACTTAGAATCAATCGCAATCATGCCATTTGGTTCAGGCATAAAGATAACTGCATCAGCCCTTACAACTTCTTTGTCTTCTTTAATTGTATATTGTGTCTTATACAACTTATTATTATGACCAAAAATCGAATACAACAATTGATTTAATTGATATTCACCATAAGAACCTCTAGCTTGGTTATTTGAAAGAATATTATTTAAAGAAATCATTTCTTCTGATAAAATTTGAATATTTTTTTGAGCTTCATCAATAACCTCAACTCTTTTTGCGATATTAACAAAAGTTGAATTTGCATCTTTAAAACCCTTATCTAATCTTTCTTCAACTTTTTCGTTAATGTTATTCATTCTCTTATCAATAGATTGAGATAAAACTTGAAATTCATGATTAAAACGATCATTAAGCTTTACTTGAAAGTCAGTCATGGTAGTATTGAATCTATCTTTCAATTCAGAAATATTCTTATTTGAGATATCGCCAGAAGTTAATAACTGATGATTAACTTTATTAGTCATATCAAGTAGATTTGAACTAATATTATTAGTTAAAGATATCTCTAAATCTTTTAGTTCACCTTTAATTAAATCGTCTATATTTCCTTTTTTTCTATCCAAACTATAATTGATAATAACTAATACTAGTGTGATAAGAACCAAAACTAATAAGATAATTAAAATTATTCTTTCAAAATCGCTCAATTAAATACCCCCTGCTTAGAACATTGGACTAAATAAATTAAACCAACCTTGTACAATTCGTTTAATTATTCCACGTTTTTGCCACTCTTTTAGTTCTACTTGTTTTGATTTTGATATATCGTTTATAAAGCTTTTAACTAAATCATCCACAGAATCATTTTCAAAAACGCTTGTCACTTCAAAATTCAAATGAAAGCTACGCGGATCTAGATTGACAGATCCAACGCTAGCAACTTTATCATCAATTATTAATATTTTTGAATGAACAAAAGTATTTGTATATTCATAAATTTTTACGCCAATTAACAATAATTGTTCATAATAGGATTGTGTCGCAAACCCAACAGTAAAATAATCGTGTTTGCCTGGCAATAATAATTCTATTTTTATTCCAGATTTGGAAGCTATCTTTAGAGCTGATAAAATCTCTGGTTCGATAATTAAATAAGGAGTTACTATTTTCACATTTTTCTTAGCTCTAGCTATCATTTTTAAATAAACATCTTTAATCAATCCATTTTCAAAATCAGGACCTGATTCAATAACACTAAAGAACCCAGAAAGCTTTTGTTTTGTTTTATCTAATGGTTTATCTAAAACATCGCCTGTGATATAATACCAATCTTTTACAAATACATTTTGTAATCCAGAAACGCCATTTCCACTAATAAATACATGAGTATCGCGCCAAAATCCGAATTTAGGATCTTGATGATTATATTCATCACCAAGATTCATTCCACCTATAAACCCTACAACTCCATCAATAACTATAGACTTTCGATGATTTCTAAAATTAACATTCGAATTAAATATTGAAATTGTTTGCGGATCAAAAACGCCTATTTTAACACCAGCTTTTTTTAACCCAACCATATATCGATGTTGCAAATGTTTATTTGAACCAAAATGATCGTAAATCAAATAAACATCAACACCTTCTATCGCTTTCTTTTTTAATATATCTAGTACTTTTTTTCCGATATTATCATTTTTAACAATATAGAATTCCATAAAAATATAATCTTTGGCTAATTCTAGTTCTTTCATTAGCCTAGGGAAAAACTTATCACCATTATCAAGTATTTCAACATAAGTATCATCTTTATAAATCGCTCTTCCGGTAGTGGTGCTAATGAACTTGAAGATATCTCCATATTCATAACTCTCATAATCAATCTGGGTAATTTCTTCTAAACCAAGAAATGCTTTTTTCGCTATCAAGGGTCTTGTTTTCCAAAACTTATGAGTTTGGAAGTCACGAGCAAAAATATAATAAAGAAAAACGCCAAGAATTGGATTTAGAACAATGATTAGAATCCAATAACTTTTATTATATGCATAACTAGATTTTAATAAAACTCTAATCACAACGCCTAGAGCCAAAAACCAGAACATCCCAGCCATAATATAAAGCACCGTTTTCGAACGGAAAACAGATGCTAAAGATGTAACGTATGTATACTGCACTAAAGTTAATGTATAAACAAATAACCCGACTACACCTAAAGCTAAAATCACAAATATTCTTTTCATATTTTTCTCCCGAATTTATAATAATTGTACCACATATAGAAAAATAAGTATATCTAGAACGTAAACCTAAAACGCAAAAAAACACTAGCATTATTCCGCTAGTGATTAAAATAAAGAATTTTTATAACTCTATGATTTTTGCTTTAGGCGCAAACTTTCTAACGGAATTTATTGCCGATATACAATTACTTTTTTGAGAATAAGTTTCACCGGTTAAGATTAATTGATTCGCTGATGAGTAAAGGTTAAATTGATAACGATTTTGCTTATCTCTTGATACAGAAAATCTATTTTCTTCTATTGCACTTTTTATTGTTTCCAAGCCTTTTTTTGCAGAAGGCTTAGATGAATAACCAGACGAAACAAACAAAACTTGAGAATTATTAGCTTTTAATCTAATATAATATGATTTCTCATCTTTATAGATTTCATATTTTCCTAGCGTACTTTCTTCTATCTTTTCGAATTCAACTAATTCTTCGCGAACTTCATCATCAGGAAGTTTTTCTATTATATCAATTTGAAGAGTATTATAAAACTTCTTAACAGAATCTACTGCTGATTCAGCTTGTTTTACGCCATTATAAAATTCTCCTACAATAATTACTCTAGATTTATTGTTTGTATAAAGATGGTACTGAGAAAAACCGTTCTTGTCAGTATAAATATCAAAAACTCCTTGTTCGACGTTCTTCTTAAAAGTATCAATTCCTAATAGAGCGCCTCTTTCGGTAGTATATCTCAATGATACAGCTAATATTTCTCCATTAGAAGCCTTTAATCTATATTTATATGATCCGGCTTCTTGATATACTTCATATTTGCCTGAATAGTTAGTATTAACTTCTTTTTTGGATTCTTTATTAGTCTTGGTAGGTGTAATAGGTTTAGTACTCTTATTAGTGTTATCAAATGGTTTGACATCTTCTTTAGCAGGGAAAACTTGTTTAGTTTCGATTTTTATGTCACTGTTTGTTTTACTTGTAGGAGTAACTGAGTCATTATGACTTATATTAGAGACCTTTTTCTTTTTAAAAAACCAACACATAATATCACCTTCTTGATTACATTATATATCACAAATAATAAATTAACAATATTGATGTGGTAATCAAATCAGAAACTTTGAAAATAGATGTTTTTTCAAATAAAAAAACACAGGGTGTGGGATCCTGTGTTTTTAAATTTGGCATTTTAACGTTTACTAAATTGTGATGCTTTACGTGCTTTTTTCAGACCGTATTTTTTACGTTCTTTAACACGTGGGTCTCTTGTCACTAATCCAGCTGGTTTAAGAATTTTTCTGTATTCAGGGTTAACTTCCATCAAAGCTCTTGTAATCCCTAAACGGATTGCTCCTGCTTGTCCAATAAGTCCGCCACCATTTACATTAACTGCGATATCAAATGTGTTTTCATTTCCGGTTAATACTAAAGGTTGTGAAACGTCTAGTCTTGCTAGTGCTGATGGAATATATACATTGAACTCACGTCCATTAACTGTAATTTTACCATCACCAGGTCTTAATATTACTCTTGCAACTGAAGATTTTCTTCTTCCAGTTCCGCGATACATAACAGATTTTGCCATCGTTTCCTCCTAACCTTTCAGTTCCATAACAACAGGTTGTTGAGCCTGGTGTTTATGTTCTGCTCCCGCATAAACGAATAATTTTTTGTACATTTGATTTCCTAGTTTATTCTTAGGCAACATACCTTTAACAGCTAATTCAACCATTCTTGTTGGTTTATCAGCCATTAATACTCTAGCCGTCTTTTCCTTTAATCCTCCTGGATAACCTGAATGAGTATAATATTTCTTATCATCCCATTTTTTTCCAGTAAGAACTATTTGATCAGCGTTAATAACGATAACGTAATCACCGCAATCTACATGTGGTGTAAATGTTGGTTTATGTTTTCCTCTTAAGACTGTAGCCACTTCTGTAGCTAAACGACCTAATGTTGCTCCTGCTGCATCAACAACGAACCACTCGCGTTGAATTGTATTCTCATTTGCCATGAATGTTTTCATTTTAATTACCTCCTTAAGTTTTTTTAAAGAGCTAGTGGGCTATAAAATAAAAAATGTACCTTTATTATGATACCACTTGTATAAAATTAAGTCAACAAATATTCTCCGTATTAAAAGATATTTTTCTAGCTTATTTTATCTCCAGGTTTCATTTTTTTATCTACTTCTGTTACATACAATTTTCCATTACTATCTTCACCAGCCAAAATCATCCCTTCAGATAAAACCCCTCTTAATCTAACTGGTTTTAAGTTACAAACGACCAATACGTTTTTCCCTACTAAATCTTCGGGCTTATATGAGGTTGCAATTCCAGATACGATTGTCCTTATTTTATCCCCAGTGTTAATACTAAAAACTAAAAGTTTTTTTGCGTCTGGGTGGTTCTTACCTTCTATTACTTTACCAACACGAATATCAATTTTAGCAAAATCATCAATAGTTATTTCAGGAAGAATTTCGATTTTCGTTTCTTCAACCTTCTGAGATTTATTTGCTTCCATCATATTTTTTATATTTTTTTCTTCCGCTTCTTGATCTAGTCGTGGAAAAAGATGTTCTGGTTTATCTACTACAGTGTAAGAAACTTTTTTCCCGAACTCATAACTAGCAAAATCTTGATTTGTCTTTTCAACATTTAACATATTAAAAACTTTTGAAGTTGTTTCAATCAAAACTGGAATATACATGATTGTAATTAATCTGATGCTTTCTAATAGATGGTACATAACTGATTCTAGAACATTAGCTTTTTCCTTATCTTTAGCCAATTCCCAAGGAAATGTATCATCAATTAATTTGTTTGTTCTTTTTACTAAGGCGCTAACTTCTAGTAAGGCGTTAGCTATTTTAAACTCATTCATATTACGTTGATAATTAATAAAAACATCATGAGCGACAGTTTTTAATTCTTCTTCATACTTTAAATAATCATGAGAATGTGAAACGTTTTTTACACTACCTTTAAAGTACTTATTAACCATAGAAATTGACCTAGACACTAAGTTTCCATAATCATTAACTAAATCAGTATTGATTCTAGCAATATAATCATTTGGAGTAAAAGCCCCATCATGGCCATAGTTAAGTTCTCTAACAATATAATACCTAAAAGCATCTAGTCCATACTTCTCTGTAAGTTGTTCAGGATAGATAACATTACCTTTTGATTTTGATATTTTACTATCCTTCATTAAATACCAGCCGTGAGCGAATAATCTGAACTTAATTGGAATATCTAGAGCCATTAACATAATTGGCCAATATATAGCGTGAAATCTTAAAATATCTTTTCCCACTACGTGAATAATTTCATCACCATTCATCCAATATTTTTGATATAAACTATCATCTTTTGAATCGTATCCTAGAGCAGTGATGTAATTACTTAAAGCATCAATCCAAACATATACTACATGTTTAAGGTTTGATTTTACTTTCACACCCCAATTAAAGGCGGTACGAGATACGCTTAAATCATTTAGACCTGATTTAATGAATTGAACAACTTCATTTTTCCTAGTTTCTGGAACAATAAATTCTGGATTATCTTCAATATATTTTAATAAACGATCTTGGTATTTACCAAGTCTTAAAAAATATGTTTCTTCTTTTAATACTTTTGTTACTTCTCCACAATCAGGACATCTATCGCCTTCTAAAAGTTGAGTTTTAGTGAAATATGACTCACATGACACACAATAGTTACCTGTATATTCACCTAAATAAACATCATCATTCTTTAATAATTTTTCAAAAATACTTTCAACAGCTACTTCATGTCTTTTTTGAGTAGTTCTGATGAAGTCATCGTTTGTAATTTCCAATTTTCTCCATAAATCTTGAGCCAAGAGTGCGTAATAATCTACCAACTCTTGTGGCTTCATATTACTCTTTAAAGCAGTCTCTTCTATTTTTTGACCATGTTCATCATTACCTGTTAAAAATCTAGTATCATAGCCTTGCAATTGTTTGTATCTTTTCAAACTATCGCATAAACAAGTTGTATATGCTGAACCAATATGGAATTTACCACTTGGATAATAAATTGGTGTTGTTATATAAAAAGTTTTCAAGTTTGTTCACCTCTAATTAATATTTCAAGTTTTGTTTAAAAATCTTTAACGCTTCTTCTCCAGAAATTGTCTTAATAACTTCAAAGACAAATTCATATACACTGCCAGCGCTTTTGCCAGTAATAAATTTACCATCGCTAACAGCTTTTGATTCTACTCTAATGGCTTTTCCCATATCGTTTTCAGTACCAGGAAAAGAGGTGTATTTTTTATTATCAAGCAGTCCCATTAGACCATAAACAGTTGGTGCAGCACAAATAGCAAGCATCCATTTATTCTTACTATAAAATTCAAAAACAATTTTTTTAACAAAATCATGTTCTCTAAGAATATAAGCAGCTCTTCCTCCGGGAATAAACAAGCCATCATAATCGTCTACTCGTAAATCATTAATTCTTTTTAAATTAGTTACAACAGTGTGATAAGATCCTTCAACGTTTTCTTTATTGAAAACACTGTAGAAATCAACCATAAATCCAGCTTTTCTTAACAAACCACTTGTCCCTAATGCTTCAGTATCTTCAAAACCATCGGCTAATAAACATGCTAATCTCATCTATTTATCCTCCTTGATTTTATCTTGTAAATACTCTTGATAGATTTTGTTTTTTGGAATGTTTGTCATTTCAGAAACTTTCTTCATTGCTTCAGTTTTCTTCATGCCTGAGGAAATAAAGAAATCTACTTGTTCGACAACTGTAAGTTCAGTAGTATAGATTTCTTCGTAACCTTCAACTATTACTACTAACTCACCTTTTAACTCCTCTAAAGTATCATATTCACTCAGAGTTCCTCTAATAATCTCTTCAAAAGCTTTAGATATTTCTCTAGCTATTACAAATTTTCTATCACCAAAGACCTGATACATGTCTCTAAGTGTATTCTTTATTCTATGAATCGCTTCATAAAAAACTAATGTTTCTTTTGCATATTTAATTCTTTCTAATTCTTGAATTCTTTTACTACTTTTAGCTTCCAAAAAACCTAAAAATGTAAAAGGTAATGTTCTTATTCCCGACATCAACAACCCTGGTAACAAAGCATTTGCCCCAGGCAAAGAAATAACGTTATAGCCTGCATTAATTACTTCATTAACTAAGTGGAAACCAGGATCACTTAACAACGGCATTCCAGCATCACTTACAAGACCAACAGTTAAGCCATTATTTAATTGTTCTAAGACCTCTGAATTCCTTTTTAACTCATTATGTTCATGGAATGATATTGGGTTTTGATCAATTTGATAATAACTCAATAGTTTTCTAGTTACTCTAGTATCTTCAGCATAAAGAACATCAACGGATTTAAGTATTTTTACAGAACGAAAAGTAATATCTTCTAAATTACCAATCGGAGTGGGTATCAAGTATAAACAACTATTTTCGTTTTGGTAACTATAGTTTTTTTTCATAAGATTCATCTCCTAGATGAAAAATCCGCAGAACTTCATCAGTGTATTCACCATCAAGATTGTATACATAAAGCGGTTCTAATATTTTAATATTTCCAGAATTAGCATTATATCGAGCTTCAATTAATACCATTAGTGCATCATTACCAACTTTTGTATAAACGAATCGCATTCGTTTAATAACAAAATTCTCGGATTGTAAATCTTTGATAATTTCTTCTAATCGCGATGCTCTATGAACAAAATATAAAGAGCCATTAGTTTTTAACATCTTCTTTGCTGAAACGATAATTTCTTTAAAAGTAATACTTATTTCATGTCTTGCTAGTGAAAGAAACTCATTTTGATTAACCATCTTCAATTCATTCACCTTAAAAAATGGCGGATTTGAAACTATTATATCAAAACTACTAGTTGGAAATAACGAATAGATACTTTTTATATCTTTATGATATATTTCTATTTGTTTATCCAAATTATTGAGTTTCACACTCTTTTTTGCTAGTTTGACCATATTTTCTTGAATATCAACACCAAGCAATTTAATTTTAGTTTTTAAAGATAAATACAAAAGAACTGCCCCAGCTCCACAGCCTAATTCCAGTAAGTTTTTACTTCTTAGTTTAAACTCAATAAAATCAGCTAATAAAAGCGAGTCTAATGAAAACCGAAACCCATCTTTTTTCTGCAATATTTTCAAGCCATCATAGGCCATCAAATCGTGGGTAAACACCTCATCCATTCTACTCTTCTAAACCAACCAATACTGAAGCGTCATCCGATAATTCTTCTTTTGTATCTGCTATTTCATTTATATCAAACACTTTACTGTTACCATCTTTAAAAAGAACTGTGGCTGATTGCATACTATAATTGATATCAATCACTTTACCTCTACCTTCCAAAGTCCAAACTAAGGAATTTACATTAGGCATTTCCTTTTTAAAATCTCGGTAATTATCATCTTCATAACGAATACAACATAATAATTTCCCACAGATACCAGAAATATTATTTGGATTCAATGATAAGTTTTGATTCTTAGCCATTTTGATTGATACTGGTTCAAACTCCCTTAAAAATGTAGTACAACAAGTTTGTCGGCCACAAGGACCTATACCACCAATTACTTTAGCTCCATCACGTGCTCCAACTTGTCTAAGTTCAATTCTAACATGAAATTCATTAGCTAAATCCTTTACTAATTCTCTAAAATCAACTCTACCTTCAGCAGTAAAGTATATTATTAATTTAGTTCTATCTAAAGTATATTCACAATTAAGCAATTTCATTTCTAATTGATTAGCATTAACAAATTCAGACGTTTTTTGAATAACATATGCTTCTTTATCGATATTCTCTTTATGTGTCTTGATATCTTCAATATCAGCAATTCTTAAGATAGGTTTAAGTGGTGAAACAATTTCTTCATCGCTTATCTCAATGATATCAGAAACTACTTCTCCTAATTCTAAACCTCTTATTGTTTCAACTACTACAAAATCATTTTTATTTAAATTAAGCTCATTTGGCGAAAAATAATATTTTTTTCCTAAATGATTAAACTGTATCGCTACTACTTTGTGTTGCATGTTTATAACCTCTTTCCAGACTCATTAGCAATTTATTGAATGCTAACAGCAAATTGATATTGTATTTAAGTTTCATTGACAATTCTAACATCTCTTCTAGATATTTCTGTGCTTGTAGTTTAGTGACTTTCTTTGCTAATTTAGCTATTGTTTCCTTTTGATCTACAAACATAATTGAATTATCAACATTAAGTTTATAACTCAAAATATCTTTTTGGTAATACGTTAATAAATTCAAAAAGATATCTACACTTTCATTACTATTATAGATTTTTCCATTTTGATATAAACTGATAATTGATGATTGATCTTTAATAAGGAAATTGTAAAAAATCTCTGTAACTAAGATATATATTTCCTCTGTTTCTTTGTCTTTTACTAATTTTTCTGCTGTTGATATATCAGATGTGTATTGACTAACAATATTAGCTAGGGTTTCAGTAATATTTAACTCCATCAAATGTTGTTTAATCAAACTTCGATTTATCGGTAGAAAATGTAAAGTTTCTGCTCTTGAAATGATTGTCGGCAATAAACTGTTATAATTCTCAGTAATTAAAATTTGATAGACTTCTTGTCCCGGTTCTTCCATAGTCTTTAAAAGTGTATTAGCCGAACTTTGATTGAAACGATCAGCATCAACAACTATATAAACACGTGGTCCCTGTTCTAAAGAAGCTTTAGACAACTCTATAATCAAGTTGCTAATTAATTCTTTTTTTATAATCTTGCCTGGTGGATCGATAATAAAAAGATTAGGATGAGTAAGACTCTCAACTCTTTTGCAATTATGACACTCATTGCAAGGGTTATTATCTTTTAAGTTCGTGCATAAAAGAGTCTTTGCAAATAACATTGCAACTCCAGTTTTCCGCGTGCCTTTTGGACCTTCAAAAATGTAAGAATGGGATACGCGATTTAAACTAATACTATTAGTTAAAATTCTTGCGACCCCTTCTTGTGTTTTTTTTACTTCATCCCAATTTAAAAACATAATTACTCCTAAAGTATTTTATCTATTAATGCAATTGTCTCTTGTGCTACTTTTTCTATTTCTTGTTCACCATTAACCATCTTTATTCTATCATATTTTTTTGTCAAATCTAAATAACCTTGATAAATCATCTTATGAAAGTCAAGATTTTCTAAATCTAAGCGGTTTACTTCACGGTTAGGTGTCTGAAAAACTCTCTTTAAACCAACTTCAGGTCTAACGTTTACAAAGATAGTCAAATCTGGCAAAGCGTCTTCTATCGCAAAAAAATTGATGTCATAAACCTTATCGATCCCAATGTTTCTTGCATACCCTTGATAGATTAAGGAACTATCGACAAATCGATCACAAAGAACAATCATACCGCTTTTTAAAGCTGGAATAATTTTTTCTACTAAATGCTGTCTTCTAGCAGCCGCAAAAAGCAGAGCTTCTGTCCTGGGATCCATTTCTGTATTTTCTTTATTTAAAAGGATATCACGTATTTTTTCAGAGATTGAAATGCCGCCTGGCTCTCTAGTAGACATGACTTGATAACCCTGTTGCTCATAGTGTTTTTTTACGACTTGATAACTGATGTTTTACCAGAACCTTCAGTCCCTTCAAAAGTAATAAACTTACCCGTCATTATATATCACCTGCTTACCTTACCATTATCTCATAAATAACGATTTTTTTAAATAAAATTATTTCATTAAAATATCTTATTATGTTACAATATATCAAGAAGGTGGTGTGGCAATGCAGATTAACATTAATAACTTGTCATTCGCTTATGGCACTAAAACTATTATCTCTAATCTATCTCTGACTTTAAATGGCGGAGATTATTTAGTTGTTAGAGGGAAAAACGGGTCTGGAAAATCAACATTTATTAAATGTTTATTAGGTTTTAACCAAGTGAAATCAGGAATGATTTTTTATGATACTATTGATATAACTAATTTTAAAAGTTGGACAAGGTTTGGCTATGTTAGTCAGAGTTTTGATGATTTTAATTATGAATTTCCTTTAACAGTGGGTGAATTATTACAAATATCCAGTTTAAAAAAGACCAATGAATCAGAACGTCTAAAATTACTGGAAAAAATGGGGATTTTTGATATAATTAACCAAAATATAAACTCTCTATCCGGCGGTCAACTTCAAAGAGTTTTCATAGTAAGAGCGATGTTAAATAATCCGGATGTATTAATTCTTGATGAACCAACAGCTTCAATTGATAAACAAAATAAAGTGTTTTTTTATAATACGATTGAAGAACTCCACCGAGCTGGATTAACTATTATACTAATAACTCATAATGATAATATTGAAAATTTAAACTATACTCATCTTCTTTCTATGTATAGTGATTTATCTACTAGTTTTGAAGAACGTGGTGTAGAAATAACAGAGGGGGTTTTATAAATGTTCTTGTCATTTATTGGTGACCTCTTCCAACAAGATTTCATGTTAAGAGCTTTAGTAGCTGGTGTTATGTTAGGAATTTTAGCTCCTTTACTAGGAACATTCGTTGTAGTTAGAAGATTGTCTTTCATCGCAGATACTTTAGGTCATTTCTCTTTAGTAGGAATCTCGGTCAGTTTATTTTTATCATCTTTAGGAATTACAATGTTTTTTGAAAGACCACTTTATTTAGGAATTCTATTTTCAATTATCGGTGGATTATTAATTGAAATGTTTAGACGATCGTATAATAATTTCCAAGAAATATCGATGGTAATCGTTATTAGTTTAGGTGCAGCTTTGAGTGCTATTTTCTTTTCTTTATCAAAGAAAACTGGTTCATTATATAATTACTTATTTGGTTCAATTCTTACTGTAACTAACTATTATATCGTCCTAATATTAATCACTGCTTTAATCGTAGCCATACTGTTCATTTTATTTTCTAAACAAATATTAGCTGTTAGTTTTGATGAATCTAGTGCTAAATTTTTAGGAATCAATGTTAATCTTTTCCAAATTATTTTTATAATTATGTTATCAGTAGTTGTTTCTGTACTCTTAGAATCAGCTGGAGTACTTTTGATTTCATCAATGATGGTGATACCGGTAGCTGCTGGCATGAAATTAGGTTGGTCGTATAAATCCACTTTAATCATTTCCATAATCTTTTCAGAAATGTCAGTTTTCTTTGGTTTATGGTTAGCCTATTCATTAAACATTCCGAGTGGAGCCGCAATTGTTTCAATCAATATTATCATTTTATTGATTGTTACTGTCACTAAAAGAATTATATTAAAGAATCGTATTTCGAAAATGGATAAACTACAATAATAATATTTAAAGGCTTAAAATCAGATGATTTTAAGCCTTTTTTAATAAATTATTTCGTTTAAGTATAGCCCTGTTGCTGGTGCTAAATTTTTAGTATGCAAACGATTTTTTTCTTGGATAATTGTTAATATATCTATACTAGTTTTATTGGTAGAAAAAGCAATTACTTGATAAACGATTAGTCTCACCATATACCTTAAAAATCCGTTCCCTCGAATATATATTTTAAGAACATCATCGTCCAATTTATAACCTGCATCATAAATTGTTCTAATGCTATTTCCTTTAGCGCATTTTGTAAAAGAAGTAAAATCAAATGTACCAATAATCTTTTTGATTTGATCTTCTAGTTTAACAAAATCTAAATACTCTTGATGCCAAGAATAATTGACTAAAAATGGATCATAACTTCCCAGTTTAATTCTATATATATATTCTTTTTCATAAACATCATAACGACTATGGAATAGAGGATGCATGAATTCAACTTTTTTTACATAGATGTCTTTTGGCAAACGATGATTAAGAAACTTTAACCATTCATCAGTTGATAAATTTGAATCATCATCAAAATGCACAGTTTGTGAATAAGCGTGAACACCAGCATCTGTTCTAGATGCTCCTTGAACAAGTATATTTTTATCATTAACTTCAGAGACTAATTTAGACAATTCTTTTTGAATTGTTTTTCCTTTTGTTTGTATTTGAAAACCATGATAGTTGGAACCATCATAACTAAGATCTATTTTCACTCTTTTGCTCGAATAATCTTTAGTCTTAATAATTATCCTTTGAATCTTACCATCATGGTAAGCTATTTTTATCGGATTATTTAACTCATTGTATCCATAATTCATATGATAGTTGTCATGAAAAGTATATTTTATATTATTAATAAGATACATATTTTCTTTCAGATAATTTTTCACATTATCGTAATCTAAAAGGATTAAATCATCGACTTTTAAAGCTACACATTCGTCTAAATTTTCTAGCATTATATCACCTTTAGCACTATAGAGCCCGCTAAGACCAAAACACTAAAAGTAGTAGCTATAACATCATTATGTGAAAAAAACAACTGATGGATTCTGGTTCTTTTCTCTCCTGGCACAAAGTTTCTTGATTCCATAGCGTTAGCTAATTCTTCGCTTCTCATAAAAGCGATAATAAACATTGGGACTAACAAAGAAACAACTTGTTTTAGTTTGTCCTTCAATTTACCTTCACTAAAATCCGCACCACGAGATGCCTGCGCTAACATAATCTTATTTGCTTCATCAAAGATAGTTGGAATATATCTCAAACTTATTGATATGATAAGAGCAAAACTCTCTGAATCAAAACCAATTCTCTTTAACGGATGCAATAATTTTTCTATGCCTTGAGTCAAATCAGTAGGCTTCGTTGTTAATGTTAAAACTGTCGATAATGTAATTATGATTAATAACCGAATAACTACAAATAAGGACATTTTTAAACCAGATTCATAAATCATAAAATCGAATGGGTTAATGACTTGATAACCAAAATCAACAAACCTTAAAATTAAATATACGCTTATAGCGAAAACGAAAAACAAAGTAAAACGGAATCTAATAAATTTTGCTAATACGCGCCATAAAACAAAAGTTAATAACAAGAATAGAATTGTATATATTGTTAAATACATCGGATGTGCTACTAATGTTTGACCTTCACGATTCAAAAGTATTTGAAATATAAAGGTAAAAATCAAAAGAATCATTATTGGTTTTAAACCTTTAATAACTTTCATTACTGGAATTCGACCAATTAATAGCAATATAACAGCTATAGCAAATCCAATTAATAATTGCGTAATTGTTTCTAACAAAAACACTGAAATCATTATCAATAAAACTGATATAATTTTTGTTCTAGGATCTAACCGATAGAAAATCCCTTTTCCTGGAATATACTGGCCAATGATTATACTTTTCATATATTCACCGCCTTATATATTTCTTCTAGAACTTCTTCATTTGTCTTAAGGTATTCATTCATATTTAATTTTAATTCTGTATTTAGGTATTTAAGAACTTTAATTGTATTAGGATAGTCTAAATGTTGTTTAGATAAATCTGTATTTCTAAAAAGTTCTTCTGGCTCACCATCAAATACTAAGTAGCTATCATTCATTACTAGAACACGGTTGAAATACTGATATACCAAATCCATATCATGAGTAATTATTACGATAGTTTTACCTGTTTTTTCATTTATATCTTTAAATAGATCCATTAATACTCTTTTTCCGGCTGGATCTAATCCAGAAGTTGGTTCATCTAAAACTAGAATATCTGGATCCATTGCCAAAATACCAGCTATAGAAACACGTTTTTTTTCACCGCCAGATAAGTTATACGGATTTCTAGTTAAATAACTATCATCTAGCCCTACAAGTCTTAATGATTCTCTTGCAAGACTTTTTGCATCTTCTTTACTGACTTTGAAATTCATAGGTCCAAACATAATATCTTTTTCCACTGTTTCTTCAAATAATTGATATTCAGGGAATTGAAATACTAATCCAACTTTTTTTCGGATTTCGTTATATTTTATTTTTTTGTTACGCTTGGCAGTTATTATACGTCCAAATATTTCCAAATTACCT